>JBFIHP010000781.1:0-2059 GCA_041601735.1 Planctomycetota bacterium
CACGCACTGCGGCGTGTCGAAATGGCCGACGCACTCGGTGCACTTGTCCGGATCGATGACGTAATACTCCAGGCCCTGCGAGATTGCCTGGTTGGGGCATTCCGGCTCGCACACATCGCAGTTGATGCATTCCTCGGTGATCTTGAGCGCCATCGGCTATTTCCACGGGCGGCGCTCAGCCACCGAATTTCTCGCGCATCGCGGCGCGTACCGCCGGGCCCACGAGAAGGGCCGCGAACCTCGCGGTTCGCGGCCCTGATCGCAGAGCGGGTAGAGGGAATCGAACCCTCGTAACCAGCTTGGAAGGCTGGGGCTTTACCACTAAGCTACACCCGCGATCGTGTCATGGTGACGCCTCGCCCGGCGCATATCAAGCCCGTTCCTCCCGACCCGAGAAGAGATCGTCCCGGGACCGTCCGAACCGGGCCACGGAGTGATGGATGAGTTGTCCCTGCGGTAGTGCGGCGAGCCTCCAGGCCTGCTGCGGTCCCTTCCTCGAAGGAAGCGCTCGACCGGCCACGGCCGAGGCGCTCATGCGCGCCCGCTACACCGCCTTCACCCTGGGCGACATCGAATTCATCATGGGCACGCATCATCCCACGACGGTGAAGACGGTCGATCGCGACCACACCGAGAACTGGGCCAGGAACTCGGTCTGGCAGGGACTCGAGATCCTCGGCACGCGGGGCGGCGGGCCCGGCGATTCCGAGGGGACCGTCGAGTTCGTCGCGCGCTTCAGCCACGAGGACGAGCACCAGGAACACCACGAGCTCGCGCACTTCGTCCGCCACGGCGGCGAGTGGATCTACCGCGACGGCAAGATGCGCAAGGGCGAGCCCGTGCGTCGGGAGGAGCCGAAGGTGGGCCGCAACGACCCCTGCCCTTGCGGCAGCGGCAAGAAGTTCAAGAAGTGCTGCGGCGCCGCCTGAGCCGACCTCGCCCGTAGCACCAGCCGAGCCCGGACAAGGTGACGATCGCGATCGCGAGCCCGATCGCGAGAGGCGGATGCAGGGCCCTCGTGGCGAAGACCACCCGGTGGCGCCCCTCCTCGAGCAGGACCCCGCGCAGGAGGCCGTTGCAGCGCTCGAGGGCGCGGGGCTCTCCGTCCACCTCGACCTGCCAGAGGTCGGAGTGGAGATCCGTGGTCACGAGCAGGGCGGGATCGCCCTCGACCTCGACCTCGAGGTCCATGCGATCGGCCCGCAGCTCGAGGATCGCGACGCGGCCCGACCCGGCCCCGGCGAGCGGCGGTCGGAGGGCGGCCAGGGCCTCACGGCTCGGATCGAAGTCCGGCGCCAGCAGCTCGTCGATCTCGCCCGCTCGGGTCCGGAAGACGAGGAAGGCCCGCGGAAGCGCCGAGGGCCGTTCGAGGACGAGGCCGTCCGCGCCGGCCCGGAGATGGCGATGGAGTCGGCCGTCCGCGCCGCGGATCTCCGTGCCCGACTCCAGCGCGGCCTGCTCCGACCAGTCGCCCGGCACGAGCAGCCAGCGGACCGAGGCGAGGTCGAGGAGGCGATCCAGGAAGAGCGCGGGACTCGACCAGGCCAGGGCCATCTTGCCGCTGGCGGTGACCGGCGTCCCGGCGAGGTGCGAGAAGCGCGCCTGGGCGAGCGGGAGGATCGCATCGTAGCTCTCCAGCGACGCGATGCCGTAGGCGATGTTGACCTCGGCCGGGAAGTTCCTGCGCCGGTCATCGAGCCCCGAGCCGACCTCACCGAAGCCCCGCTCGATCGCGACCAGTCGTCCGCGCTCCGGCCGGGCCTCGCGGGCGAGGTAGTCGAGCACCGGTGTCCGCGGCCAGAGCTCCGCGCGCGAGCACCAGGACAGGGCGGGCCGGGAATGGACCTCGACGTCGATGAGGACGAGCCCGAGGATCGCCGCGACGAGAATGGGCCGCGCGCGGGGTACGAGCAGCAGGCCGAGGACCAGCGCGAGGCCCGCCGCGACGAGCAGACCGTCGCGACGGAGGATGGCGGCCTGAAGTTCCTCTTGCGCCGGATCGCCAGGTTCGAAACTCGACAGCCCGAGCGCGAGCGAGACGACGAGGAAGAGGCCGAGG
>JBFIHP010000782.1:0-2036 GCA_041601735.1 Planctomycetota bacterium
AGGAAGGAGTAGCCGATCCGGCTGTCCGAGCCGATGCCGCGCCGGACGTCGTTGACGTTGGCGCCGAGCAGACTGCAGAGCTGCGCGACCTCGTTCATGAACGAGATACGCGTCGCGAGCATGGCGTTGGCGGCGTACTTGGTGAGCTCGGCCGACCGCACGTCCATGAACATGATCGGCTTGCCGGTCCGGGTGAAGGGGCGGTAGAGCTCCTCCATGCGCGCGCGGGCGCGCTCGTCGTTGACGCCGATGACCACGCGATCGGGCTTCAGGAAGTCGTCGATGGCGGCGCCTTCCTTCAGGAACTCGGGATTCGACACGACGGAGAACTCGTGCTCGGTCTCGGCCGCGATCGTCGCCTGCACCTTCTCGGCGGTGCCGACCGGAACGGTGCTCTTGTCTACGATGATCTTGTAGCCGTTCATGTTCCGGCCGATCATCTCGGCCACGGCCAGGACGTACTTCAGATCTGCAGAACCGTCCTCGCCCTCGGGGGTGCCGACCGCGATGAAGACCACTTCGGCGTCGCGGACGGCGAGAGCCGTGTCGGTCGTGAAGGACAGCCGTCCCTCCTCGACGTTGTGGGCGATCATCGCGTCCAGGCCGGGCTCGTAGATGGGAACCTCGCCCCGCTGGAGCATGGCGATCTTGTCCGCGTTCACGTCGGCGCAGACGACCTCGTTGCCGGTGTCGGCGAAGCAGGTGCCGACCACCAGGCCGACGTATCCGGTTCCGATCACGCCAATGCGCATGCAATTGCTCCCTGTGAGTGACGGCGCTCGAGGCGCCATTAGTAACAGTCGGCCCTCCGCGGGCAAGGATTCAACGATTCAGGGGCTTTGATAAATGCCCCCGGAGCGGGTAGATATGCACCGGGAGGCGGTCTCGGGACCGCCCCCGTCCGGGGCGATTAGCTCAGCTGGTCAGAGCGTCTGGTTTACACCCAGCAGGTCGGGGGTTCGAATCCCTCATCGCCCACTCCTGCACCGAAAACCCATCGGATGGCAACGGCCTTGTCATCCCCGCAGCGCATCCTCTGGTCAGGAGGATGCAACATGACGAACATCACGCATCTCGGCGTCTGCGAGTCCTGCGGGCGCTGGTCCTGGGCCTCGCCGGGCGAGCCTTGCCGTTTCTGCGGCGAGGCCACGGTGACGGCCCATTTCGCTGCCGACGAACTCGAGGAGCTCGACATCGACCAGCTGCTCGGCTCGCACAGGGCCGAAGAGGACTGAGTCGCCGGGCCCCGGGGCCGCTTGTCGCAGACTCTCGATCCGGGCCGGAGACTGATAGACTCCGGCCATGAAGAAGCATCGCCTCTCGACGGTCGCCTGCGCCCTCACCCTGGCCTTGCTGATCCTGCCGATCAGCGCGCAGGAGGAAGCCGATCCCGCGAAGGCGGAGGTCCTGCTCGAGGAACGGGCGGGCTGGCAGACCTCCCTCGTCTTCGACGCCGGCTGCGGCGTCTGGTGCGTCAAGCCCTTCCAGCTCTACCCCGAACTTGCCGCTCCCGAGATCGTCGCGGCCGACGATCGCGGCCGGGCCACCATCCTGATCTCCTATTCCGGCAAGTGGACTCCCAAGGCCACCCTGCTCGACGGCAAGTGGCTCGCGCCCATGGCTCAGGGCGACTTCGCGCTGGGGGAGGGGGTCCTGCTCCTCGGCGGCGCGGGCGGCCGGCTCTACGAGACCAGGCCGCGCACGGAAGGGCAGGGCGACGTCCTGCTCCGGGCGAGCTTCCCGGGCGAGGAGATCCACACCATCCTGACGGTCCCCGATCGCAACGGCGACGGACACGATCGTGCCCTGATCTTCCTGAAGTCCGGGCGCGTCTTCGAGTACCGCTGCCCGCACGAGACCGAGCGCAGGCGAGGCTCGCGCGAGTCCTTCGTCGTCGAGGAGATCGCGCGCGTGGAGGGTCGCGTCCGTGATGCCCTGCTCTGGGCCTACTCGCCCACCGAGGACGCGGCGATCGTCTTCACCGTGAGCCGGGCGGGGCAGCTCGTCCGCCGCGTGCTCGAGATGCCCGAGGGCAC
>JBFIHP010000783.1:0-2036 GCA_041601735.1 Planctomycetota bacterium
AGGGCTCGACGCCACCGATCACGAGAGGTGAACGACTTCAGAATCCGGCTTCTGCCGCGCCCCGGAGTTCCGTCTTGTGCTTGGTGACGTAGCGGTGGAGCAATAGCGTCAGATTGTCCGGATGGGCGAAGAACTTCTCGTCGAGGCGTTCCCATGACTCCGGGATCACCTCTGGGTGGAGCCTCATGCGCTCCGAGCGATCGCGGGGCGGCTTCGAGTCGGGATACTGTCGGAAAGCCTCCTTGAGGACCATCGCGGTGGCGAAAGCGCCGATCTCCTCAAGTGCGTGCACAGCAAAGGCCGCATTGTCTCCGGCGCTGTTCAGGAAATACAGATCGAATCCACCGTTGTTCACCTCGGCCTCAAGTTCCCAGATTGCGATGAAGACCTGCTCTGCATGCGACAGCTGCTCGAATTCCTCGTCAATGCACTGAAGGCTTTCCGCAAGCGCGAGCAGCGTGGCTTCCATGGTCTCGGCATCGTGTGCGAGACGGTCGCGCAGCGTCGTGGGGATGCAGGACGCGTGCCCTTCGACGCGGCCGCCAGTCGTCGTGTCGCTTGGAGTCGGTAGCCATCCCGCTTCGAGGCGAGCGTGAAGCAGCTCGTCTTTCGATGGGATGTGGTCCCAGACGGCGACCGCCGTCACGGCACCCAGTCAGGTGCTGCCGTAGACGAGATAGAGGTCCTCGGCGTAGGGGATGACGACATCATGGGAGTACTCGTCCTGGGCAACCGTGAGGATGGGCACGACGGCGGGCTCTCGTTCTGCACACCAGCGCAGCACGTCGCTCAGCCGTTGGTGGCACTCGATGAGCCGAGAAAGCTGCGTCAGCTCGACCTCAGGAAGCCCCACCAGGTCTTGGATCCTCACTTTGCCCATGTCGTTCAGGGTGGAGTTCTCGATGGGACAGGTCAAGGGCGGGGCGCGAAGGTCCGATCGCACCTGGAGAATGAACGGCCAAATCAGTGTTCCAGGCGTGTTCAGCTTCGAGCGAGGACGCCTGTGAAAAGGAGAAGGCCCGACGTAACTGTTTGCTACGTCGGGCCTTCTGGTAGTCGGGGCGAGAGGATTTGAACCTCCGACCTCTTGAACCCCATTCAAGCGCGCTAGCCAGGCTGCGCCACGCCCCGAGTTGTCTCGGTGGGACGGCGGGGATGAGAGGGCCGTCCTCAGCGGAGCAATCTATCACCGGGCCCGGGCAGGTCAAGGAGCAGGGGGCAAGTGCCTCGAGGACCAGAGCTTGGGGTCGGTGCCGGGGGCCTCGTTGCGGTCAGATCCGGACCTGCTTCCAGCCACTCGCCCGAAACTTCAGGGCCATCGCCGTGGCCCAGCCGGTCACGTAGACGGCCCAGGCGCACCACATGGCGACCAGGTTGCCCGGGAAGAGCACGGACATCAGCCAGGCGGTGGGCGCCATGAGACCGAGGGCGACCACGATCTCGGCGCTCATCACGTAGAGGGCGCAGCCCGCGGCGCCGAGGGCGCGGCCGAGGACGATGCCGATGGCGTCGCCGGCCTGGAAGAAGGCCATCATGCGCATGGGCATGCGACCGGCTTCGATGACCGCCGGGTCGTCGGTGAAGATGCCGAGGATGAGGTCGGGGACGAGCAGCGCCGTCAGGCCGAGGCCGCTGTTGATGAGAAGGCCGATGCGGACCGCGGCCCAGGCGCCGGTCTCGGCGCCCTCCGGGTTCCTGGCGCCGAGGTTCTGGCCGACGATGGTCGCGGCGGCGGCGCCCAGCGCCACGGCGATGAGGACCGCGACCCCGAAGCAGCGCCAGACGATGATCGAGGCGGCGAGCGCGGTCTTGCCGCAGCTCTCGCCGATCAGCTTGAAGAAGAAGATCGAACCGCCGAAGGCCAGGGCCTGCATCGCGCGCGGGCCCGAGAGCTTGAAGATCGACTTCACGACGTGGAGACGAAACGAGCTGATGCGGAAGAGACCGAAGCGCCTCCGCAGGACCGGACGCGCCACGTAGAGGGCGGTGGCGACGGCGACGATGGCGGTCGCGAGGACGCTGGCGAGCGCGGCGCC
>JBFIHP010000784.1:0-2011 GCA_041601735.1 Planctomycetota bacterium
CGACTCCGCCCTAGACGCGCTGGCGGCGCATGCCTGGCCGGGCAACGTCCGGGAGCTGGAGAACGTCGTCGAGCACGGTGCTGCGCTCGCCAGCGGGGACTGCATCCGACCCGCGGATTTGCCGCTCTTCGAGCGGCGCGGCAGTCCCACGGTTCACAAGACGCGTCAGAGCCTGTCGTCCGTCGAGCGCAAGCACATCATCGAAACCCTCGAGCAGGTCGGCTGGAACCGGAAGCGCGCGGCGAAGAGCGTCACGACGTAGTCGAGCCCGAGCGCCGCCGCGACGGCGAGGGCCGGATAGACGACCATCAGGTGATTGGGCCGCGTCCGCTGCATGTTGGCGCTCGCCAGCAGGAAGTAGAAGAGCCCCAGCCAGACGACGAGGAGGAGTGCCTTGCCCTTGTCCGCCCTCTTCAGGCCGAAGACCAGACCCACGAAGGCGAGGACCGTGAGCGGCATGGTGAACGCGTACTCGCGGGAGGTCATCCAGAAGGCGTAGCGGAACAGGTAGAACAGCGAGTACTTCCCGCTCTCGACCTCGCCGGCACCGAAGACCATCCGGACGAAGTGCTGCATCGTCGGCCGGAGAGACTCCTGGTAGTAGACCGGGTCGAGGAAGTTGTAGGGGGAGCCGACGAAGCCGGCGAGCAGGAAAGCCGCCGGGACGAGCAGGGCCACGCGAATCGCGATGACCCGATCGCCTCCGTCCCGGGGGCGCATGAGATGGGCCACACCGATCACGGCCAGCATCGCGGCCGGCGTGTACTTGGTCGCCCAGCCGAGCCCCACCCAGGCAGCCGCCCAGAGGTGATCGCGAAGGAGTCCCCGCTCCGCGACCCGCTGCGCGCCCAGGAAGCCGAGACAGAGGAAGATCGCCGCCAGGGCGTCATTCTTCACCTGCTGGCTGAAGGCCACGTGCCCCGGACAAACCGCCAGGAGGACGGCGGCCAGAAGACCGATGCGTGCGCCGCCGAATTGCCTGCCGATCCGCCAGACCAGGAAGACCCCGACCGCGCCGTAGAGGGCCTGAAGCAACCTGCCGATGACGTAGAAGCTGCCGCGTTCGTAGTTCAGGAATGCGTCGCCGAACTCGCCGGCGGAGTCGAACTCGCCGGTGACGTGACGCCCCACCAGATAGCGACAGCCGAAGACGAAGAAGTTCGCGTAGTAACCCAGAGCCGGTTTGTTGAACCAGTGCGGATTGAGGTCGAAGCCGCCGGTCCCGTCGTAGAAGTTGACCGAACGCTCGACGTTGTTGATCTCGTCGCCGTAGAAGCTGTAGGGCAGCGCGACGTCGAAGACCGCGACGGCCCGGAGGACGAAGGCCAGCGCGACGACCGCGAAGATCGCCTTCCTGTAGCTGCGCTCGCCGTTCATACGATCTCCCCGAAGACCTCGGCCGTCTCGCGACCGACGTCTCCCCAGTCGCGTCGCCCGCCCCAGCCGGCGATCAGCTCGCGATCGAAGCGCGCTCCGAGCGCCTCGATCAGCGCGCTCTCGAGCGCCGCCGGATCGCCGAAGGGCACGACCAGCCCGTTCGCCGGCTCACCCACGACCTCGCGATTGCCGCCCACGTCGGTGGTGACCACGGGGCAACCGCAGGCCAGGGCCTCCTGCAGCGCGTTCGCCCAGCCCTCGTTCGCCGTGGCCAGGACGAAGAGATCGGCGGCCCGATAGTAGTCGGCGAGCCGATCATGCGAAACCTGTCCGAGCAGCGAAACACGCGACCCGAGATCGCGCTCGGCGATCATCGATTCGATCCGTCGGCGATGATCGCCCTCCACTCCCCCGCCGCCGACGACGAGATAGCGCAGGTCGGGCTGGGTCTCGAGCAGCGCCGGCAGCACCTCGAGCACGCGATGGACGCCCTTGCGCGGCACGAGGCCTCCGACCGTGAGGAGGATCGGTCCGGCCCCCTCGAGGCCGAGCCTCCGTCTGGCCTCGCTCCGGTCGCCCGCGGTCAGCTCCACGACGCGCCGGCCCCCGCTGCGCTCCACCTCCGCCCGGAGCG
>JBFIHP010000785.1:0-2007 GCA_041601735.1 Planctomycetota bacterium
ACGCCGATCCACATCGTCTACCCTCACCAAAGCACCGGAGGGCGCAAACTAACGAGCGGCCGCGCTGAAATCGAGGTGTGAGCCGAAGAAGACGGCTCAGCGATGGAGGTAGGCGAGTTCCTCGGGCAGCTGCTCGAGGCCGTCCTCGCCGAGGCGGTGCTGGAAGAGCAGGCGCAGGTCGGCGATGGGAAGCCGGTCGCCCTTGAAGGTCACCCGGTCCTCGCCGAGGTGGCCGCCCGCGAGCAGGATCACCTTCATGATGGAGCCGGCGTAGCAGGTCTCGCCGCCCATGGTCATCTCGACCGGAGTGCCGTGGTGCGTGACGATCTTGGCGATGAGCGAGGCCGGGCGGGCGTGCAGGAGGCAACCCTCCGGCAGGGTCAGCTCCGCGACCTCGGAGGTCGTGAAGTCGCGCAGCAGACGCTCGGCGATGGGAACCCCGGCCTCGACGAACTTGTAGACGAAGAAGAGGGCGAAGTTGAGCATGCGGTCGAGGATCGCGCCCTTGTCGATCAGGCGAGCGACGTCGCTCTTCACCTCCTCGTCCCGGATGTCATCCTCGTGGCGCTCGTAGAAGTGCACGAGGTGACGCACGCAGCGCATCAGCTGGAAGGCCATCTCGAGGACGTAGCGGAAGTCCCGCAGGTCCTGGCTCTCGCGCTCGGTCGTCGTGTTGCGGACAAAGGTGTCGTAACGACTGCGGATGTTGGTGAGCTTCGCCTCGAGGAATCGCGCCTGCTCCTCGTCGCAGACCTCGCGCACGAAGAGCTTCATGTCCTCCATGTCGTCGAACCGCCGGGCGACACTGCGTTCGACCATGGTCTTGTGCGCGGCCAGGAAGAGCGAGACCTTGGCGGCGATGATCGTCCCGACGTCGGCGTGGTCGTCGCTTCCGAGGGTGTGCGGCAGGCGTTTGTGGCCGATCCGTTCCTGGTTGATGATCTGGCTCGGCGCCTCGACGTGCGCCCGCGGACCGCAGATCAGGATGATCTCGTCGTGGATGCGATCGAGGAGGTCGCGCACCGTGCTGTCGGTGAAGCTGCGCGTGGCCTCGGATTCGCGGCTGAACTCCTCGTGGAGGTCCTCGTCCAGGAAGGGCGCCTGGCGGGTGCGCTGCTGCATGTTCTTGAGCGCGTAGCCCGCGGCGCTGATCGCTCGCAGGGAGGAGACGAGTTCGAAGAGCCCCGCGAAGGTCGTGTTGTAGCGGGCATCGGCGTCGTCGAGGAGATTCTCGAGATCGGCGGACTCCTCGAGGATCGTGGCGTAGATGCGGCGAGAGAAGCGGGCCTTGGGATTCTTCTTGGCCAGGTCATCGACGTGAACGAGCACCTGGACGCGCTCCGCGACCGTCTCCGCGAACTCGCTCTCCGAACAGAGCGCCTCGTCGGGAACCGTCTCGGGGTCCAGCTGGGGAGCCTTCTCGTTCATCAATCCGGGGGCCTCGCTCGAGATCATCGCCCTGTCACGGCCGCGCACCATGAACGCCCGACTATGAAACAAGTTAGGGTCACAGTCAAGGTCGGCGGCCCGCTTGCAGCCCCCTCGCAGCATCGCTAACATCCGGCCCGCCATGGGCTTTTGACCGAAGGAGGCGATCTTGTTCGAGGGAAGGCCCATGCGGCATCGACTGACTTCGGCCGCGCTCATGCTCCTCGACGGCGCCGCCTTCGCCTTCTTCTTCCACGACGCCGCGACCTGGCCCCTGCCGATCCTCGTCGTCGTCTTCACGGCGCTCTTCGGCTCGTACGACCCCGAGGCCTCGCCCCGACGTGACACGGGTCTTCTGGCAGCCGCCCTGGCGGTCGCCCTCGCGGTCGCGGTTCAAGCCCTGTTCGGGGAGCTGGCGGGCTCCGGACGGCGCCCCGCGCTCGTCGAGCTCGGCGCGGCCCTCGGCCTGGCCCAGCTCGGGCGCGAGGCCCTGGGTCTGGCGCTCCGGAGCAGGGCGCGCCCGACCGTCGTCCTGGGAACGGGCCCGCGCGCGCGGGAACTCGGCCTGGCGCTGCGCCG
>JBFIHP010000786.1:0-1999 GCA_041601735.1 Planctomycetota bacterium
CTCGCCGATGGCCAGCGTGCCCAGCAGGTAGGCGACGACGATGATCCAGTCGAGGACGGCGAAGTTGCTCGGCAGGATCAGTTCGCTCAGGTTCATGCGGATCCCCGGTCTCATGGGACGAAAACGGGCCACGGAGATTCACGTCCCTGACCCGGCCCACTATGATCCGGCAGATCGTACACGAAAGCCGGCTCCGCGGGGACGCCCCGGCCGGCTCGGGTTCGGCCCGGACATCGAAGGAGGAGGGATCGAAAGCATGAGTACTCCATCAGCAACGCGGACCATCCTCGCTCTCTGCGTCGGCATGCTCCTGGCCGCCTGTTCGTCGCCCGGCGGCGACGGGGCGGGCGACGTGCTGGGCTGGCGCGCCGACGGCGCGGCCCCGACCGCCCTTGTCCCCGAGCCCGAACGGATGGCGAGCCCGGGCGGGGCCTTCGTCCTGATGCCCGCGGCGCGCATCGGCTTCGAGGGGGAGGGCGCAGGGGAGGTGGCCCGGTATCTCGCCGAGAGGCTGCGGCCCGCCACCGGCTTCGAGTTTCCGGTCGCGGCGGCGGACGGCAGCTCGTTCTCCATCCGCCTTGTCATCGACGAGAGCCGGCACGCCGAGCTCGGCGACGAGGGCTACGTCCTCGAGACCAGGCCTCCGTCCGCGATCATCCTCGCCGCGCGACCGGCCGGGCTCTTCTACGGCTGCCAGACCTTCTGTCAGCTCCTGCCCCCGGCGATCGATGGCGATGCCATCGACTCGGGCCCGGCCTGGGAGGGGGCCGTCGTCGAGATCGTCGACCGCCCGCGCTTTCGCTGGCGCGGTCTCCATCTCGATTGCGGCCGTCACTTCTTCGACGTCGACACGGTGAAGCGCTACGTCGATCTCCTGTCGCGCCACAAGATGAACAGCTTCCACTGGCACCTGACCGAGGATCAGGGCTGGCGGCTGGAGGTCCCGGGCTATCCGGAGCTCACCACGATCAGCGCGAAGCGCAAGGAGACGCCGATCCCGGCGAACAGGAAGCAGGGCGACGGAGTGCCCTACGGTCCCTACTTCTACACGAGCGAGGAGATCCGCGAGGTCGTGGCCTACGCGGCCGAACGCTTCGTCAACGTCGTGCCGGAGATCGAGATGCCCGGCCATTCGCTCGCGGCGCTCGCGGCCTACCCCGAACTCGCCTGCACCGAGGGTCCCTTCGAGGTGGGAACCCGCTGGGGCGTCTTCGACGACGTCTACTGCGCCGGCAAGGAGGAGACCTTCCGGTTCCTGCAGAAGGTCCTCGACCACACCCTGGAGCTCTTCCCCAGCGTCTTCATCCACGTCGGCGGCGACGAGTGCCCCAAGAAGCGCTGGCAGGAATGCGCGGCCTGCCAGAAGCGCATCGAGACGGAAGGGCTCGAGGACGAACACGAGCTCCAGAGCTGGTTCATCGCGCGCATGGAGCGCTACCTGGCCGCGAAGGGTCGGCGCCTGATCGGCTGGGACGAGATCCTCGAGGGCGGACTTCCGGCGGGCGCCACCGTCATGAGCTGGCGCGGCACGGCGGGCGGCGTGGCGGCGGCGAAGGCCGGGCATGACGTCGTGATGAGCCCCAACGCGGACTGCTACCTCGACCACTACCAGTCCAAGGACCAGGCGTCCGAGCCGCCCGCGATCGGCGGCTTCACCTCCTGCCGGGACATCTACCTCTACGAGCCCGTCCCCGAGGGCCTGACCGAGGAGGAGGCGAAGCACGTCCTCGGCGCGCAGGGCAACGTCTGGACCGAGTACATCCCCACGCCCGAGCAGGTCGAGTACATGGCCTACCCCCGGGCCTCGGCTCTCGCCGAGCGCCTCTGGTCGCCGCGCGATCGGAGGGACTGGCCGGAGTTCCGCGGCCGGCTCGATCACCACCTCGAGCGGCTCGCCCGTCAGGGCGTGAGCTACCGTCGCTTCCGCGCCGGCGAGTAGGCGCGCGAAATCGGCCGGCGTCGCGATGACCGCTCCCCGGGCGGGACAGGCGTTCACGAC
>JBFIHP010000787.1:0-1994 GCA_041601735.1 Planctomycetota bacterium
GAAGAAGACGAGGTCGAGTTCCGCGAAGGCCTCGGGGCCGGCCTCCACGACCGGGAGCGCCCGGCCGCCGAATTCGATCGCGCGCCCCGCCGTTCGCATCGAGCCCATGGGCCGCAACAGGGCGATCTCGAGCGCCGAGCGCTCGAGACAGGCGATCAGCTCGAGGCCGACCGCGCCGGTCGCTCCGACGATGCCGACGCGCAGCCCCGTCAGCTCTCCCCTCCCCGCTCGAAGACGCCGCTCTTGCCGCCCGACTTGTGCAGGAGGCGGATCTCGGCGATCTCCATGCCGCGATCGACCGCCTTGCACATGTCGTAGACGGTGAGCGCCGCCACCGAGCAGGCGGTGAGCGCCTCCATCTCGACGCCGGTCTTGCCGTCCACGCGCACCTCGCTGCGGATCTCGATCACGCGATCGTCGAGGAATGCGAACTCGACCTCGACCTTGGCGATGGCGAGGGGATGACAGAGCGGGATGAGGTCGGCGGTCCGTTTGGCCGCCATGATCCCGGCCAGCCGGGCCGTGGCGAGCACGGCGCCCTTCTCGACCCGCCCCTCGCGGATCAGCTCGAGGGTCGCGGGTTCCATCCGCACCAGGGCCCGGGCCCGCGCGACGCGCCTCGTCACGTCCTTGCCGCCGACGTCCACCATGCGGACGCGACCCTCGTCATCGACGTGACTGAATCCGGCCTCGTTGTCGCCCATGCTGATCTCCGCGCCGATCATCCGGCTCCCCCGATCATGCCGCCTCCCCTCGCCGCTTCAAGGCCGGAGGCCGAGGAGCGCCGCCCCGACCGAGCGGCATCCCGGGCATCCCGCAGCGGCAATCGCCTGCCCCCGATCTTCGAATGCCGGCCTGTCGGGCCGGCAAACGCCCCTGGAACATCGACTGCGCCATCCGCTCCAGGAGCGCCGCGCTGACCGAGCGGCGTCAGAACGAAACGGAGCACCCGACCATCGGGGGCGCGTGATGCCGGTCGGTCGCGCAGGCGCTCCGGCATCGCTCCGGCATCGCTCCGTCAACCTCCTCCACCGGCCTCGCGATCGAGGAAGCGGTACTGGATGGCCTCGAAGATGCGTTCCTCGCCCGGCGTCTCCTCGCCGACGAGGTCGGCGAGGGTCCGCGCCAGCCGGAGGATGCGCACGAAGGCCCGGCCCGAGACGTCGAGCCGACCGAGCTGCTCGGCGAGCCGCTTTCGTCGCTCGGCGTCGAGACCGACGGCGCGTTCGAGCGCCTCGCCGTCCAGCGCGGCATTGCGCGCGGGCATGCCGCGACGACGAGCTCGATGCGCCTGCCGGGCACGGGCCTCGACGACGCGCGCCGCGAGATCGGCGCTGCTCTCGCCGCGCGTCGGATCGAGCAGGGCCTCGAGCGCGACACGGCGCACCGGGACGTGCAGATCGAAGCGATCGAGCAGCGGTCCCGAGATCCGGCCGCGGTAGCGTTTCACCGCCATAGGCGTGCAGCGGCAGACGAGGCCGGGCTCGGCGAAGAAGCCGCAGGGACAGGGATTCATCGCCGCGACCAGCATGAAGTCGGCGGGATAGCGCCGGACCTCGCGCGAGCGCGCGATGACCACCTCGCGATCCTCGAGCGGCTGGCGCAGGACCTCGAGCACGTCGCGACCGAACTCCGGCAGCTCGTCGAGGAAGAGCAGGCCGCGATGCGCGAGGCTCACCTCGCCGGGACGGGGTCGCGCGCCGCCCCCGATGAGCGCCTGCCGGCTGGCCGTGTGATGCGGCGCGCGGAAGGGCGGCTCGTAGAAGCGCTCGACCCGCGACAGACCCGCGGCGGCGTGGACGAGCGCCGCCTCCATCGCCTCATCGACATCGAGCGCCGGCAGGATGCCGGGAACCGCACGCGCCAGCATCGTCTTGCCCGAGCCCGGCGGGCCGACCATGAGCAGGCTGTGCCCGCCCGCGGCCGCGACGGTGGCGGCCCGCTTCGCGGCCTCCTGCCCCTTCAACCGGCCGAGGTCGCCGCCGCCCTTCGCC
>JBFIHP010000788.1:0-1992 GCA_041601735.1 Planctomycetota bacterium
CGTCATGACGGCGAATCCCCGGTGTCGAGCAGGTTGCGAAGGGCGGCGGCGACCTCGTCCATGCGGAAGGGGTGGTCGAGGCGGCGACTCGATATGGCTGGAGCCCGGTCGTCGAACTGACCGCGGCAGACGATCAGGGCGGCCAGCCCCGGGGCGCCGCCGGTCTCGATCGTCCGTACCAGCTGGCGGACCTCCTCCGTGGAGGCGTCGGCGACCACGGCATCGACGCCGTCGCGGAGGTCCTCGAGCAGGGCCTCGAGCGTCGCCCGGGTGCTGCAGGCGTAGCCCTTGCCGTCGAGGTAGTTCCGCATCAGGTCGCGCATCATCGGCTGGTGATGGAGGATGATCACCCTCTCGCCGCGACCGCTCTCGATGCCGCGGCTCTCGAGCTGGCTCGTGCTCGCCGTGGCCGGGCTCTTGATCCGGACCTCGAAGTCCAGCGCGGCGGCCTCGACCTCGATGTTCAGTTCGATCGTCGCCGGCACCTCCTCCCGGGCCAGGACATCCTCGATGCAGCGGCGCTCGTGCTCGAAGTCCTCCGGCCGACCCGGGCGCGGGGAGTCGAGGTGAAGTGTCAGCAGCACGTCGTCGCCCTCGCTGCGGGCCGAGAGGGCGAGCCCTTCCGCCTGTTCGCGACGATCGTGCGCGAGGGCGGCGAGGTCGATCAGGAGACGCTGGAATCCGGTCGGCGACACGCGGATCAGGTGCGTCGCATCCTCGACCTGGATGTCGATCTCGATCTTCCGGGGCAGGATGTAGCGGAGCAGCAGGGCGGCGCGCTCCAGGACGTCTTCGACGTGGACGAAACGCTCGGAGCCCGCCTGCGTCACGGACAGGGCCGAGAGCTTGTCCAGTTCCTCCTCGCAGCGTCGGCATGCGGCCTGCACTTCCAGCAGGGACGTGTAGGCCTCGGAGGTCGTATCGACCGAGGCCATGGCGAGATCCATGTGACAGGCCAGCGGGAAGATGAGGTTGCGGACGTCGTGGAGGATGCGGCTGGTGAGGATGCCGAGCGAGGGCAGGACGCGTTCGACGGGCGAGTCGCCGCCGAGCTCGGGTCGCAGCTCGTCGGCCAGCGCGGCCAGGAAGACGTCCTCTCGGCCGCCGAGGGGCATGCAGCGCAGCGGCAGGCGGCGGTGGTCGCCTTCGACCTGGAGCAGCAGGCGATCGGCCTCGCCTTCGACCCGCAGACCCTTGACGCTGAGAGCAGCGCCGAAGAGCTTGCGCCCGGCCTGGTTCATCGCGAGCACCTGCCCGTCCCGGGCCGAGATCACCATCATGGTCGCGGGCGAGAGATCGAAGACGCAGCGTTCGCCGGGTGCGAGCGGGCCGGGCTCGGGGCCGTCCAGGTCGTTCGGGCTGTCCATGATCTCACCTCGGGCGTCCAGGGTCGCGGCGAGCACTATATCACGGCCTTCTCCGGCCGCTCAGCTTCCGGCCTTTCGATCGAGTTCCCCGAGCGCCAGAATCGTCAAGAGGGCGTGGCCGATGGCGCTCAGCACGAGTCCGTGGCCGAAGCGCGGAGTCAGGGACTCGCCCTGGTAGGCGCCCAGTCCCTCGAGGAGCTTGGCCGTCAGGAAGAGCGCGAGGGCCCCCTGGAGCAGAACGGTCGCGATCGCGCCGGGAAGACGGCGCGCGCGCAACACGAAGTAGCCCACGAGGGCCGACAGGGGCGAGGCCCAGACCCACCAGACGCGACCGGTGTCGGGATGGTCGTCGCTGAAGAGCCGGACGAGTTCGACGATCCAGGTCGACTCGATCTCGCGGGCGTAGGCCGGCAGGCGCCAGCCGGGGAGGGCCTCGCTCGGCGGCAGATCGAGCAGGGACTCGGCCAGGGGCGCGGTCTCGATCACGAGCCAGGGTGAGAGGAAGCCGACGACGCAGGCCGCGAGCGCGAACAGGAGCAGGCCTTCGCGCAGGACGAGGGCGCCGCCGCGAACGAGCCGTCGACTCGTCCCGGCGACCGCGTCGCGGCTCTTTCCCCGCGCCTTC
>JBFIHP010000789.1:0-1989 GCA_041601735.1 Planctomycetota bacterium
CGATCGCCCGCCGCGCCGCCGAGGTCGGGGCGCCGCTCTTCGTCCTGGGTCGGGACTTCGCGGTCACCGATCGCGGTCGCTCGCCCCTCGGACGACGCTTCGACTTCCGCTTCGGCCGGGCCCGTTTCGCGGGCCTCGAGGCTCCGGTCCTCGGACGCCATCAGATCGACAACCTCGGCCTCGCGATCGCCGCGCTCCTGATTGGCGAACAGGAGGGACTCCTCCGTCTCGACGAGGAGACGCTCCGCCACGACATTGCGGCACTCGTCCTGCCCGCGCGCCAGCAGTTCATCTCGAGAGAGCTGAGCGGGCTCCCCTGCGACCTCCTGCTCGACAGCGCCCACACGCCGGAGAGCACGGCCTCGCTCGCCCGGACCCTGGACGAGTCCTTCCCCGATCGCCGCCGCGGCATGCTCCTCGGCATGCTCCGTGACAAGAAGGCCGAGCTCTGCATGCGTCCGCTCGCCGGACGCTTCGACCGGGTCTTCCTCACCGAGCCGGATTCGCCGCGCGCCATGAAGGTCGATGAACTCGCCGCCGCCGCCCGCGTTCTGGGCCCTGCGGGCTCGGAGCCCGCGCGGGTCAGGCCGGGGCTCGAGGGCCTCGATCTCCGCGATCTCGACCTCCTGGTGGTGGCCGGCTCGGTCTACCTGGCCGGCGAGATCGCCCGGGAACTACGGCGCGGGCGACCAAAACCCCCGGGAAAGGTATCCTGAGGGCCGCGGCCCGCGGGCCGGCTTCCATGGAACGCGGACGGAGATGAGCGAAGGACGATGACGACGACACCCGACGAGATCGCCGCCAAGGTCGTGGAGTTCCAGGGCGACATCGAGCGCCTCCAGGCCGAGATCGCGAAGGCCGTCGTGGGCCAGGAGGAGATCGTGCGCGACGTCGTGCGCGCCCTGCTCGCCGGCGGCCATGTCCTGCTCGAGGGCGTGCCGGGGCTGGGCAAGACCCTGCTCGTCCGCACGCTGGCCGAATCGCTGGCCCTGCCCTTCTCGCGCATCCAGTTCACGCCCGACCTGATGCCCGCCGACATCACCGGCACGAACATCGTGGTCGAGGACGCCTCCGGACGGCGGAGCTTCGAGTTCCAGCGCGGTCCCGTCTTCGCCGGCGTCGTCCTCGCCGACGAGATCAATCGCGCCACGCCGAAGACCCAGAGCGCCATGCTCGAGGCCATGCAGGAGGCCACCGTCACCGTCTCCGGCATTCGCCACGAACTGCCGCAGCCCTTCTTCGTGCTCGCGACCCAGAACCCCATCGAGATGGAGGGCACCTATCCCCTCCCCGAGGCCCAGCTCGATCGCTTCCTCTTCAAGCTCGCCGTCGGTTTTCCCGACCGGGGGGAACTCGTCCGCATCTTCTCGCTCACGACCGGCAACGCGGTCGCCGAGATCGATACCGTGCTCGACGCCCGTCGCATCCTCGAGATGCGGGCGCTCGCGCGCGACATCCTGGTCGCCGACACGGTCGCCGACTACGCGGCGCGAC
The DNA here is from genome assembly GCA_041601735.1 of Planctomycetota bacterium. Classification (GTDB taxonomy): domain Bacteria; phylum Planctomycetota; family DRQF01; genus JACKGY01. Next base: position 1,495 of record JBFIHP010000789.1, read on the forward strand.
TCGTCATGGCGACGCACCCTGAATGCACCGAGGCTCCGACCGAGGTCCGCCGCTTCGTGCGCTACGGCGCCTCGCCGCGCGGCGGTCAGGCCATGATCCTCGCCGCCAAGGTCGGGGCGCTGATGGACGGTCGCTACAACGTCTCCTTCGCCGACCTGCGCGACGCGGCCCTCCCGTCTCTCCGTCACCGTCTCATCCTCAACTTCGAGGGCGAGGCCGAGGGCAAGAGCACCGACGACGTCATCCAGGCCGTGCTCGACGCCACGCGCCCCTGACCTCCACCCCCATCCGGTGCCTGGACCTTTCTGCCATCGCGCCCCAACCTCGGCCTTCTCCGACTGCGTCCGCCGCGATGGCGGAAAGTGCCTGGCACCGTATGGGGGTGGAGGTCAGGGCCTTTCCGACATCGCCACCCCACATCGCCAATCCCGCTCCACTGTCTTCGAGCGATGGCGGAAAGCCGCTGACGCCGATGAGCACAGCTCCGCGCGCCAC
>JBFIHP010000790.1:0-1988 GCA_041601735.1 Planctomycetota bacterium
ATCCGCGCGCGCTTCGAGAGCGGCCGCGCCGCCCTGGCCGATCTCGCCACGATCACCGGACGCCGGGCCGACGTCGAGGACCGGGTGACCGGGCTCGACGACGAGATCGCCGCGATCCGCGCGGAGCTCGCCGCGGCCGCCAACCTCGACCTGCCCCCCGTCATCGCGGCGCCTGAGGCGCTCCCCGCCGACCGGCTGATCCCGGCCGGAGAGGCGACCGAGCGGGTGGCCGAGCACCCTGCCTTCGCCCTGGCTCGCCTCAGATCGCGGCGCGCGGAGACGAGCCTCGCCATGGCGGAGGCCATGCTCCGGCGCCGGACCGACTGGTCGGCGACCCGCTTCGAATTCGAGCGCTCCGGCATCGGCGGCGCGGCCGCCCGGGGCGAGGCCTTCCCGTCCGCCCCCGGAGTCGGCCGCATGGGCGACGAGACCGCCGCCGCGATCACCATGCTCGCGGCCCTGCGCGCCAACGTCGATGACGCCCGCGCCGAACTGGCGGCCACCGGCCTCCAGCTCGAGCGTCGGCGGGCCCGCGCCGAACTGGATCGCCGCGCGGCCGAGCGCCGGCTGAAGGTGATCCGCGACGAGGTCCTGCCGCGCGCGGAGGAGGCCGCGCGCAGCGCGCTGGGCGCCTGGCGCGGCGGCCGGCTCGGATTCCTCGACCTCTACCGCGCCCTCGAACGCGAACTCGACGCCGAGACGACGCTCATCGAGGTTCGCCACGCAAGCGAACGCGCACTCATCCGCTGGTTCGACGCAACCGGCTTCGCCCGCTTCGGAGAGACCCCATGAAGACCAATCAGACGGCCGCCGAAAACCGCAGACTCGTCGTTCCCATCGCCCTCGTGCTGTTCGCCGGCCTCGCGGTCGGACTCTTCCTTCGGGGACTCCGTCGCGACGACGGGGCCGATCGGGGCGACATGAACCGGACCGCGCACGACCACGCCAAGATGGTCATGAACGAGGAGGCGAAGGGCCCGGAGGCGACGCCGCCCGCCGAGGTCGGCGGCCGCCTCGCGGCCATGAAGAAGGCGGGCTGGATCGATCTCGAGAACGAGGACTGTCCGATCATGGGCAACCACGTCGATGAGGACGATCCCACCGTCGTGGCCTACAACGGTCTCATCGTCCGCTTCTGCTGTCCCGGCTGCGACACGCGGTTCCTCGATGACCCGCTGGCGCGCCTGCGCTCGCTCGAGGGCGACGGCGTGACGATCCCACCGATGCAGCTCGAGCCCTCGGCCCATCCGCCGGTCGTCGATGCCGGTAACACGCTCTGCCCGATCATGGGCAACGAGATCGAGGACGACGCCACCACCATCGTGATCCGCGGCGTGAAGATCCGGCTCTGCTGCGACAGCTGCATAACCAAGGCCCTGAAGAACCCCGCTGCCACGCTCTCCGCCGCGGCGAAGAGCGGCCGGGTCCCCGCCGATCGGCTCCAGGAGGAGGTTCCGCACGATGATCACTAGGAAGACCCTGATGCTCCTCGCCGCCTTCGTCGGCGGGATCGTCCTCATGCAGATCCTGCCCGAGTCCTGGCTCTTCCGCGGCGCGGATCGCGAGATGACCAGCACCGACGAGGGCATGGGCGGCTTTGCCTGCCCCATGTTCTGCGTGGTCGTCGAGGAGATGCCGGGGAACGAGAAGTGCCCGGTCTGCGGCATGAAGCTGGCGCCGGTCGCGACGGAGTCGAGACTCGACGCCCATGAACGATTCATGACCGGCCTGCAGGCCTCGCGGCTCGAGGAGATCCCGCTCGTACGGAGCGTGAGGCTCACCGGCGAGGTCGACTACGACGAGGATCTGGTCGAGGTCCTGTCGGCGAGGAGCTCGGGCTGGGTGGAGAGCCTCCTGGCGCGCAAGACCTGGCAGGAGGTGGTGAAAGACGAGGAGGTCCTGCGCCTCTACTCGCCGGAACTCTATGCCGCGCAGGACGAATTCCTCGTCCTGCTCGCCGGCGGTCGGGAGGTCGAGATCGACGCCGC
>JBFIHP010000791.1:0-1986 GCA_041601735.1 Planctomycetota bacterium
CCGATCGAGAGCAAGGAAGTCTCCAGCCCGGAAGAACCGTCGCAAGATCATGGCGGTGCCGGACTTGGATGCCCGGACCCCGACCCTCGCCGCGCGCGCAGGCGAACTCGCCTTCGTCCTCATCGACGACCGACGCGCCCTCACTCCACCTAAACCGAAAGAAGACAGCTCCTTAGGGGTACGAGTGGTGACCTCTGGGGCGCTTTCTTAGAATCCGCGCCCTCACCTGAAGGAGCATCGATCCATGAAGAGATTCGCCCCGGCGCTCGTTGCGCTGCTGGTCCTCGCCCTCCCGCGATTCACCGTCGTGACGGCCGACGAGGGCATGTGGGTTCCCCCGGCCATCGGCGAGCGCCTGCCGATGGAGACCCTGAAGAAGATGGGTTTCGAGCTGACCCGCGAACAGCTCTGGTCCGCCGGACCCGGCAGCCTCCGGAGCGCCTTCCTGCAGGTCGGCGCGCTCGACGGCAACGGTTCGCTGGACGGCTACGGCTCGGCCTCCTTCGTGTCCTCGAAGGGCCTCGTCGTCACCAACCATCACGTGGCCTTCGACGCGATCGCCGCGCTCTCGAAGCCGGACGAGAACCTCATCGAGGACGGCTTCCGCTCGATGACCCTGGACGAGGAGCGGCCCTGCCCGAACCTCGGCATGAGGATCACGACCCTCTACGAGGACGTCACCAAGCGGATGCTGGAAGGCGTCCCCGCCGACGCCGACGAGGCGACCCGCGGTCTCACGCTCGCCGAGAACCGCCGCGCGCTGATCACGGAGGCCGAGGAGAAGGGCTTCGAGGACGTGAAGGTCGAGGAGATGCTCTACGGCCTCGCCTACTACCGCGTCGCCTACGACACCTTCCGCGACGTCCGCATGGTCTACGCTCCGCCGCGGGCCATCGGCGAGTACGGCGGCGACATCGACAACTGGATGTGGCCCCGTCACACCGGCGATTTCACCTTCCTGCGGGTCTACGTCGCGCCCGACGGCAGCCGCAACAGCTACTCGGCCGACAACGTGCCCTACGAGCCGGACGCCTTCCTGAAGATCTCGCTCGACGGGGTCCAGGCCGGCGACTTCAGCTTCATCATGGGCTACCCCGGCTCGACCCAGCGTCACCGCTCCAGCTACTCGGTCGAGTACTGGGAGGACTTCGTCCTGCCCCAGCAGATCGACGGCCTGAACTCGATGGCGCGCAACCTCGAGGAGATGGGCGAGAACGACGAGGAGGCGAGGATCGCCAACGCCTCCGACCTGAAGTCGATCTACAACACCATCAAGAACTACGAGGGCAAGATCGAGGGCCTCGCCAGGACGCAGCTCGTCGCCAAGAAGCGCGCCCGCGAGGCAGAGCTGACCGAATGGATCAAGGCCGACGAGGCTCGCGTCGCGAACTACGGCGATCCCTTCGGCGAGCTCGCCGACCTCTACGGCCGGGGTCCGGTCCGCACCGGTGTGCTGCAGTCGATCGCCAACGCCGGCGCCATCGGCCTCTTCCTCAACCAGCAGCTGGCCGCCGCGGCGGGCAACATCCCGACCGAGGCGGCCGAGGGCGTGGCCGATCAGATCATGGCGCAGCTCGTGCCCGAGGGCCTCGAGGCCCAGCGCGAACGCATGGCCGGCGCCTTCAAGCGCTTCTGGACCAAGAAGGACGGCTGGCGTCCGGCGGCCCTGGCCGATCTCGACACCGCGGCCGTCACGGTCGAGGACTACGTCGCCGAGCTGCTCCCCGAGGCCTGGACTCGCGAGATGGTCGTCGCCTATCTGAGCGGCGGCGAGCTGCCCGAGAGCCCGCTCATGACGCTTGGAGGTCGGCTCCGTGAGGAGTTCGGCGAGGCCAACGGCGAGATGCGCGACTTCGGCGCCCGGATCGGCGACATCCGTCGGCGGATGGTCCGCGCGATGGAGGAGTGGACCGGTGCGGCGATCTACCCCGATGCCAACCTCACCATCCGCTTCACCTACGGCAAGGTCATCGGCTACTCGCCCCG
>JBFIHP010000792.1:0-1981 GCA_041601735.1 Planctomycetota bacterium
CGCGGCGGCGAGTACGTCGAGCCCGAACGACTGGAGGCCGCCCTCCTCGAGCTGCCGGTCATCCGCGACCTGATGCTGGTGGGCCACGGCGAGAAGCACCTCGCGGCCCTGGTCGTGCCGGAGCCCGAGCATCTCGCCGCGAAGGTCCCGGGCCTGGCCGAGGACGACCTCGAGGCCGCCGCCCGCCACCCCGAGGTCGGTCGCCTGCTCCATGCGGAGATCCGGAATCGCCTCGCCCCGGCCCGCGGCTGGCGTATCTACGAGCAGGTTCCCCGGATCGCGCTGATCTCGGAGTCCTTCAGCCCGGAGAACGGCACCCTGACCGGCACGCTCAAGAAACGACGCAACGTCATCGAGGAGCGTCACTCGGGGCGGATCGCAGCCCTCTTCTCGGAGGGCGCCGAGGAGGTGAGCCTCCTCGGGTCGAGCTGACGATTTTGTCAGGCCGTCGCTTCTCTTATACTCGGGAACCATCGAGCCCCAGGGGGAGTCCAGGATGACGATTCAGGCCGAACTCGCCGCCCAGTACGTCGAGATGCCGCCCGCGGAGATCCTCGACCGCATCGCCGCGGCCAAGGCGCGGCTCGGCGCGCGTCTCGTCATCCTCGGCCACCACTACCAGGCCGACGACGTCGTGCGCTTCGCCGACTTCCTCGGCGACTCCTTCAAGCTGGCGCGCGAGGCGACGAGCCGCCCGGAGGCCGAGTTCATCGTCTTCTGCGGCGTCCATTTCATGGCGGAATCCGCCGACATCCTGACCGGTGGCGAGAAGGTCGTGATCCTGCCCGACCTCAACGCCGGCTGCTCCATGGCCGACATGGCCAACATCGACCAGACCGAGGAGGCCTGGGAGGTGCTCACGGGCATCCACGGCCCGGACGGCTACGTCCCGATCACCTACATGAACTCCTCGGCCGCGATCAAGGCCTTCGTCGGTCGTCACGGCGGGACGGTCTGCACCTCGTCGAACGCGGCGACCGTGTACCGCTGGGCTCTCGCCCAGAACAAGCGCATCCTCTTCCTGCCCGACCAGCACCTCGGCCGCAACGTCGGTCACGACATGGGCATCGCCCTCGAGGACATGAAGCTCTGGGACCCGCTCACGATTCCCGAGGACAACCTCGCGGGCGGCGTCGCCGACGCCAAGGTGGTGCTCTGGAAGGGCCATTGCTCGGTGCACGGCCGCTTCCTCCCCGAGCACGTCGATGAGGTCCGCGAGCGCATCCCCGGCGTCCGGGTGATCGCGCACCCGGAGTGCACCTTCGAGGTCGTGCAGAAGGCCGACGACTCGGGCTCGACCGAGAAGATCATCCGCGAGGTGAGCGATTCGCCGGCGGGCTCGGCCTGGGCGATCGGCACCGAGATCAACCTCGTTCACCGGCTCGCGCAGCAGAATCCCGACAAGACGGTCGTGAGCCTCTCCGGCATCAGCTGCCTCTGCGCGACGATGTACCGGATCGATCCGCCGCACCTGCTGTGGACCCTCGAGGCGCTCGAACGCGGCGAGATCGTCAACCGCATCCAGGTCGATCCGGAGACGGCGCGCTGGGCCAGGGTCGCGCTCGACCGCATGCTCGAGCTGGCCTGAGGGTCACTCCCCGATCAGCTCCAGCCAGGCCCGCGGCGCGATGTTCGCGCCGCTCAGGACCAGCACGACCGGCGGCTTCGGCCGGAGTCCCTCGAGCAGCGCGGCGAGGGGCGCCGCGCCCGCCGCCTCGACCATCAGGCGTTCGTCCCTTGCGAGGCGACGGACCGCCGCCGCGATGGTCGGGTCATCGACGAGCGCCACCTCGGAGACCCGCTCCCGTGCGATCGCGAAGCCCAGCTCGCCCGGCACGGCGGCGCTGAGGCCGTCGGCGATCGTCTCGACCCGGTCAGCCGCGATGCGGCGACCCGCCGCCAGCGAGCGCGCGAGCGAGCCGTTGCCGCGCGGCTGCGCGGCGATGATCTCGGCCCGGCTTCCCTCGAGTTGCAGGGCGAC
>JBFIHP010000793.1:0-1960 GCA_041601735.1 Planctomycetota bacterium
CCTTCTCGAAGGGTACCTACGGCAGAATGTGGTGATTCAGGAGGCGGTCTTCTCGTAGCCCAGGCTCTTCAGGATTCCGAGCACCTCGGTCCAGCTGGGAAAGGGCTGGTCGTTCTCGGCCTTGAAGCGTTCGATCGCCTGGATGAACTCGAACTCCTCCTCCTCGACCGGGGTGGCGTAATGCGAGATCCGCCGCCCCGTCCCTGTCCCGCTCTCTTCCGGGTCGACTGCCTGCGCCATGAAACTCTCTCTCTCAGGGCCTCAGCTCGACTCGAGGGACGCGCACGCCCACCCGTGTAACTCCCCTGTTATCGTTAGATATGTTCTAACTCTTTAAAGAATGGTCAGGAGGAAGATTATCGCCCGGACGGGTATCCCCCGGGCGGGACGCGACCCGGCGGCCGCGCGCGGCTGGGCAGCGGCTCCAAGGAGAGTCAGGCGCCCAGGATGCGGGCGACCTCCGCCCGGTTCACCGGGCTGATGAGGCCCTTCTCGGTGACGATGCCGGCGATCAGCTCGGCCGGGGTCACGTCGAAGGCGGGGGACCAGACGCGACAGTCCGCGGGCGCGGTACGCGGTCCGAAGCCCTCGGTGATCTCCGCGGCCTCGCGCTCCTCGATCGGGATCTCGTCGCCGGTCTTCAGGCTGAGATCGAAGGTGGAAGAGGGGGCCACGACGTAGAAGGGGATGCCGTGGGCCTTCGCGGCCACGGCGACGCCGTAGGTGCCGATCTTGTTGGCCGCGTCGCCGTTGGCGGCGACCCGGTCGGCGCCCACGAAGATCCGGCTCACCCCGCGGCGCTTCATGGCCCAGGGCGCCATGTTGTCACAGATGAGGGTGGCGGGGATCTCGGCCGCCATCAGCTCCCAGGCGGTGAGCCTCGCGCCCTGCAGGAGCGGCCTGGTCTCGTCTACGAAGACCTCGAAGTCGATGCCCCGGTTCCTGGCCTCGAACATCACGCTGAGCGCCGTGCCGCTGCCCCCGGTCGCGAGCGCGCCGGCGTTGCAGTGGGTGAGGAGGACGTCGCCGGGCATCACGAGGTCGGCGCCGTGACGGCCGAGCAGGTCGCAGGTTTCGCGATCCTCGGCGAGGATGGCCTGCGCCTCCTCGTGCAGGGCGCGGCGCCGCTCCGCGACCGGGCGGGCGGCCTCGCGCGCGTCGCGGGCCTTCATCCGGTCGAGGGCCCAGAAGAGGTTCACCGCCGTCGGGCGCGAAGTCGCGAGGTAGTCGGCCACGGCCTCGAGGTGCTTCCGGAAGGCCGCGCCCCCGTCGCCCCGGAACTCCTGCATCCCGAGCACGACCCCGAAGCCGGCGGCGACGCCGATCGCCGGCGCGCCGCGCACCGCGAGGCGCTTGATGGCGTCCCACATCGCCTCCTTGTCCCGGATCTCGACGTACTCGAGCCGGCCCGGAAGGAGGGTCTGGTCGATGAGCTCGCAGTGGCCGGACTCGTCGCCCTTCCAGATGATCGTGGGATGCCTCATGGGGTCCTCGTCTTCGGGGGTCGGGCCGTCCGGACCGAGTTCAACGGCCGAGCTTGTCCTGGACGCGGCTGTTCATCGCCGCGACCGTGTCCGAGAGCGCGTCGCGGTAACGGAAGAGCTTGTCGCGCAGCTCGGGGTCCATGAGCGCCAGGATCTGGGCCGCGAGGTAGCCGGCGTTCTTGGCGCCGTGCTTGCCGATGCCCATGCAGGCGACCGGAATGCCGCCGGGCATCTGCACGATCGAGTAGAGGGCGTCCACGCCCTTCAGGGCGGCGGCCTCCATGGGCACGCCGATCACCGGCAGGATGGTGTAGGCGGCCACGACGCCCGCGAGGTGGGCGGACATGCCGGCGGCGCAGATGATGATCTTGATGCCGCGGCTCTCGGCATCGCGAGCGAGGCGCTCGACGACGTGGGGCGTGCGGTGGGCGGAGGCGACCACGACCTCGTTGGCCACGCCGTACTCCTCGAGGATC
>JBFIHP010000794.1:0-1950 GCA_041601735.1 Planctomycetota bacterium
CAGGCCGACGATCTGCCCCGGGACGGCGCGGGCTCGATCGCCCTCCTGCGCGGCAGCGGCATGGTGGTGAAGATCATGGAGGTGCGCGCCGACCGTCCCTTCTACGGCCTCGTCCGCGCCGGCCGCGCGCTCGGCGACGACGACGAGAAGCGCATCGTCGAGCAGTTCCTCCGCGCCGCCGAGCCCCCGAGCCACAACGACTGGGTGAAGACGGCGCCCAAGCTCGCCGACCTCTACGGCCCGGGCTACAAGGGCACCCTCGATTCCCTGCCCAGACGCATCCGCGAGGAGGCGGCGCTCCTCATCCGCAGCCGCGACGCCGCCCAGTCACCGGACGTCCTGCCGAGCTCGCTCAGGAAATCGCTCCGTCTCGGCAGCGGCAAGAGCCGCGGCGTGATCACGAAGACCGGCCGTTTCGAGTACGGGATCGATCGCTGCGAGCTCGTCCGCCTCACCGGTCGCTCCGGCTGGGATCTCGAGGGCTGGGTCAGCAGCAGCTACGCCGGCGCCTGGGGCTTCAAGGTCGAGTGCGCCCTGCGCGGCGATTCCGAGAGCGCCCCTCTCGAGCTCGCCGGCCTCGAGGTCGGCGAGCCCGGCAAGACCCGGGGCCGGTCCGAGGCCCGCGTCCCCGGTCCCGGCCGCGTCGAGTTCCGCGGCTTCGCGCCCATCGACGACTTCGGTCGGGTGGGGCAGGACGCCATCTTCGAGGTGAAGCTCAGCCGGCAACGTATCCGTAGCCGGGGCGAGGAGAAGGCATGAGCGCGCTCTCCGATCCGAACCGCCCCCCGAAGTCGCCCCGGCGTTTCCTTCCCTACCGCCCCCATGCCCTCGACCCGACCCTGCCGCTCGAGGTCGCCTCCGTCCGCGTCGATTCCTCCGACGAGACCGACGCCGTCCTCGATCCTTCCCGCTGTCGCATCCGCCCGCACCTGGTCGGCGACTGGGAGCTGATCGAGGTCGCCTTCCGCGCGCCTGACCTGCGCGCCGCCGTGGCCGAGCGCGCCGGATTGAAGACGGCCCCCGCATCGGTCGCCATCCTCGGCAAGCTCTCCTGCCGCGAGACGAGGCTGCGCCGCGCGATCCGTTTTGCGCCCGCGACCGACGGCGAGGCCCTCGAAGCCAACCTCGAACTCGATCGCCGGGACGTCCGGGACAAGGTCGAACTGCAGCTCTTCGCCGTCGTCCGCGAGTTGCCCGGAAAACTCGCCCGCGACCTCGCCCACCACGAGGGCTCCCTCTTGGCGGTCTCGCCCATCTGGGTCATCGAGGAACGCGACCTCGCCATGCCGGCCGGCGGCGCCTTCGAGGTCGCCTACATCGACTTCAAGGAGCCCGCGCCGAACGGCCCCTACCGCGGCGAGGATGCCCCGGAGCTGCGCGCCATCCCCGATGCCCTGGTCCACGTCGTCTTCCGTCCCGAGGGCCCGCTCGTCCTCATGAACGAGCATCACCCCGACCTCAGGCTGGTCCTCTTCTCGAAGGGTACCCGCGGCTGGCGCGCCAGGCTGCGCGACCTCCTGGCCCAGCGCGTCGCCGCGACGGTCTGGCGCTCCGTCCTCACCGAGGCCTGGCAGCAGGTGAGGCCCGCGGAGGGCTTCCCCGACCCCGACGAGCGCAGCTGGGCCCTGCTCGGCGAGGAGCACTGGACGACCCGCGCGCTCGACCGCGCGGCCCAGATCCGCACCAGGAAAGACGACGAACCCATCCCGGCCCTGCTCGATCTCATCGAGGACGAGTCGAGCCGTGCCGGCATCCTGAGCCGCCTGAGCGAGGAACTCGCCCACGAGACCGACCGCTCTCTTCCGCGCCTGGTCGAGGAGCTCGACGGCAAATGACACCGCTTCACCGCATGACGCCCTGGGGCATGAAGCAACTCGAGCAGCACCTGCGCGAGACCGGCGAGCTGCCGAAGGACCCCGGCCAGGCCGCCGGCTGGTACGAACAGGTCCC
>JBFIHP010000795.1:0-1946 GCA_041601735.1 Planctomycetota bacterium
ACGAGCGCCGTGCCGAGCTGCTCGTTCACGACCGGGCCGTGGCAGGAGCCGATCAAGGCGAAGCTGGCGCCGGAGTAGAAGAAGACCGCCCCGCCCTGGAGGGCGGCGAGAGTCGATTCGAAGGGCGAGCCCACCGCGAGATCGGCGCAGCCGTCGCCGTCGAGATCACCGAGCGCGGCGAGCGAGGCGCCGAAACCGACGATCTGGCCGCCGGGGCTCGCGAGCAGCCCGAGGTCGAGACCGGTCGCACCCGAGACGATGCGGACGAAGTCCTGGGCCGGAAACGAGCCGATCTGGGGGCCGAAGCCCGGAGTCTTCAGGGCGACGGCGTAGTCGGCCTGCCCGTCGCCGTCGACGTCGTCCAGGCGAACCGTCGCACGGAGATCCTCGCCCACGAGGAAGAGTCGCTCGAGGAGCGTCGCGCCGTCCGCGCCTCGGACCACGCGCAGGAAATCGCGGGGCTGGCCGAGTTCGAGCCGGCAGCCGGTGAGCCAGAGGTCATCGAGTCCGTCGCCGTCGAGGTCGCCCGCCGAGCCGACCCGGCAGCCGATTTCCAGGTCCTGCGGACCGGCCGCGAGCTGGAAGAGCGTCTCCTGGGCGCGGAGGCCGGAGAAGAGGAGGGCGAGGACGGCGAGGCTGGTCAGATACCGCATGAGGCTGCTCCCTGGTTCCGGCGTGAGCCCATCATCATAGCGGCTTCGACCCTCGATGTTCAGTCAAATCAGTCCGCGAGGCTCCGGCGCAGGAAGCGGCGCACCTCGCTCCAGGCGGCGGCCGCCGCCTTCTCGTCGTAGCGCGCCGACGAGGGATTGGCGAAGGCGTGATCGGCGTCGTAGCGGTGCAGCTCGTGGCGGACCTCGGCCTCGAGGAGCCCGCGCTCGAACGCGGCGACGCCGCTGATCGGGATGCCGCGATCGCGCACGGCAAAGATGCCCATCACGCGGGCCTTGATCTTCTTCAGCTGCTCCGGCTCGGTGACGAGCCGCCCGTAGTAGATGACCGCGGCGTCGAGATCCTCGCGCGCCAGCGCGGCCTCGAGCGAACGGCCGCCGCCGAAGCACCAGCCGATGCTCGCGATCTTCGCGACCTTGCAGCGCTCGTCCTTCTTCAGGAAATCGAAGCCCGCGTTCATGAGACGGAGCTGAGCCTCGGGGTCGGCCGAGGCCTCGCGCATGTACTTCATGGCGTCGGCGGAGCTCGACGCGACCTTGCCGCCGTAGAGATCGACGGCGAGCGCGGCAAAGCCCTCGGCAGCGAGGCGGTCGGCCCAGTGCTTCACGTGGTCGTTCAGTCCCCACCACTCGTGGATCACGAGGATGCCCGCCTTCGGCGGCGTCTTGGACTTCGGCAGGCTGAGATAGGCGCGGCCGGCCGCGGTCTCGACCATCTCACCGGCGAGTGCGGGCGCGGCGCCCTCCTTCAACTCGTGGAGCTTCTTGAACTCCTCCTCGCCGACCTGGTCGGTCATCTCGATGACGCCCTTCCGCGGTTTCTCCCGGTCGCCCTCCTGGGCGCGCAGGCCGGCCTGGGGCAGGAGGAACAGGACGAGGAGGAAGAGGATCGGGCTGGACTTCATGACAGGGGGCTCCTGGATCGATCGGACTCGGGGCCGGCCCGGGGCCGGCCCTTCGATGATGGCCCAAGACGGGCCCGCGGACAAATGCCCGGGCAGGCGCCGGCCTGCCGGTCCGAGCGTTGGTCCCCCGGCCCCGTCCCGGATAAGATGCCCCCTGACCTGCGAACGAGGAGGGGTCGACCGACCCCGAGGAGACCCGATTCGATGACCGATCGTGACAGAAGCCCCGAGACGGGCGTCCCCGCCCGCGTCCTGACCGGCCGCGCTCTCGTGGCCCTCCTGCTGGCCGCCCTGCTCCCCCTCGGCGCCTCCTGCGGCGACGACCCGACGCCCGACAAGGAGAAGTCGGTGGTCGATGAGGCGGTCGAGC
>JBFIHP010000796.1:0-1929 GCA_041601735.1 Planctomycetota bacterium
AAAGCGCGGAGTCCCCGCAGAGAAGCCAACCCAACCGAGTACTTCCGCCTGGAAGCACAAAATGCCTCTCTTTGACGCCTCGAGACCCCGCATCGAGCCGTTCGGTCGGATGAAGGCCGTCGCGTCGGAACCCTCCTGGACGAAGGGGCTGCTCGAGAACAGGAACTCGATGTCCATCTCGTAGAAGCCGATCTCGCAGCTCGTGACGTTGCGGTAGTCGATCTCGATCTTGCGGGACTCGACCGAGATCTCCAGGCTGCGCTCCTGTGCCGCGGCGGCGGTCTGCCGCTGGTCGCGGTCATCCTCGTCGATCACCGCGACCGCCTTGCCCTCGGCCTCGTCGAGCTGCTGCAGCACGTTGCGGAAGAGGTTGCGCCAGCGTTCGACCGGGTGGTCGCGATAGGGCTCGGCGATGCCGCGCGCCAGGGCGTGGTCCGCGCTGAAGAAGTCGAGGTAGGCCCTCATGTAGTCGTACTGGATGTGTGTCTCCAGCTGTTCGGGGTCGATCCGGGCGAAGGACGCGAGGGCCTCCTCGATGCGATCCTGCAGCAGGAGATAGCAGGTCACGCTCATCCAGTCGTCACCGTCGAGCGCGGGGCGATGGCCCAGGATGTCCATGAGGCGGGCGAACTGGCCCGCGATGTCCCCGTTCAGGATCTCCCGCCGCGAGCCCATGGGGTGCGCGCGCGCGTTGAAGAGCGGGCTGTAGTCGACGTGCTGGTAGGCCAGACGCTCGACCGGATCGATCTCGATCAGGGAACTCGCGAGATAGGGGCCGCAATGGTCGAGGAAGCCGTCGGCGTGCTCGAGGTACTGTCGCGCGGCGGTCGGGTCGCGGTGGTGGAAGGCGTAGGACCAGACCTTGTGGTCGTAGCGGTGGCGGGCCGCGAGCATGGTCGTGACCCGGGTGAAGAAGGCGCGATCGCGCAGGCGCCAGGCCATGCGGCCGAGATCGAGGCGCCGCAGGTTGGCGCCGTCGAGATGGGCGATGACCTGCTCCGCGCTGCCGTTTTGCGACAGGTACTCCCAGGACGTGGTGTCGATCTCGGAGAGTTCGCGCACGACCTTCATCGTGACGGGCTGCGCCGACGCGACCAGTCTGCCGTCACGGCTGGCGTGAACGGGGTAGTGGCCGAACTCGCCGGGCGCGGGGAAGTAGAAGTAGAACTCGTGCGTGGTCGTGCCGTAGGCATCGAGCCGGATCGGCACGCCCCTGGTCTCGACGCCGTTGCGAACCGGAATCGCTCCCTGCGGGATCTGGGTCAGGAGCTCGAGCTTGCGCGGCGACGAGGTCGGATTGGTCAGGACGACCCGGCAGCCGTAGGTGATGCCGACCAGGTACTCCGCGCCGACGTACTTGTCGCGCCGCTCGTTGCCGACGAAGAGGTAGGGGTCGTCGGCGCGGAAGAAGGCCTGGCTCACGAGCACCTGCGACGGCTCGTCCGAGGGACGGGCCTCCCGCAGCTCCTCGCGCATGACCAGAAGGGGCGAGCCCGGAGTCAGATCGAGGCGCTTGCCGTCGATCTTGGTCTCGTGCTCGGCGGCCTTGAAGGGCAGGTCGAGCACAGCGAGGGCGAACATCATCTCGCTGAAGCTGCCGGACGCCTGGACGAAGTGCTTCGAGCGGAAGGGCTGGCCCTCGGGGGCCCGGGCGAAATCGACCCAGAACTCGTTGATCGCGATCATGTCGCCGCCGCTCCCGCGGGGGCTGCGTCCCCAGTAGTTGCGTTCGATGAAGCGGCGCGTGGCCTCCGGGGCCCGGTAGTGCGAGACCTGCTTCTTGCGGGCCTGGACGTCCTTCTCCCGCGTCTGGCTTTCGAGCTGCTCCAGCTTCTTCAGCTGCTCCTGGGCACGGTCCATCGGCTTGTCGGCGACGAAATCGTCGGCCTTCGCCTCGTCGTCCGCGTCCTCGAGTTCTTCCAGGGTCTC
>JBFIHP010000797.1:0-1922 GCA_041601735.1 Planctomycetota bacterium
CGAGTTCTCGGAGCCCTTCATCGGGGACGTCAGCGAGGCGGCTCTCGAGCTCGCTCGCGTGGAGCTGAACGCCCAACAGGCGGAGATCGCCCGGCTCGAGCGTCTCGACCGCGAGCGCGAGACCAAGGTCGAAGCCGAGCGCGCCGCACGCCGCAAGACGCCGCTCAGCAGCGCGATGCTCAAGACCCTGGACGAGATTCCCAAGGCGGACGAGACATCGACCTCGACCGTCGAAGAGCCCAGGTCGCAGTTCCCCCTGCGGGTCGCGCGCGCGCTCTTCGTGAGCTCCGACTACGTCGGCGCGCTGAGGCAATTCCGTGCGGTGCCCGCCGAGGAGATGACCTTCCGTGCCCGCTTCGAGATGGCACGTTGCCTCGAGGAGACGAATGCCTCCGACGAGGCCATCAAGGAGCTCGACGCCCTGATCGCGGCGGCGGGCGAGTCCGAGGCATTCTGGCGGGCGAGGGCGGAATCGTTGAAGAGAATCATCGAGAGCTCGCGGAACATCCGCGCGCTGAACCGAGATCGATAGGACGAGGACGTCGCGATGACCCCGAACGCAGCAGGACAGATCGAGACGAACGCCGCGCAGGCTCCCGAGCTGGCCCGTCTCGAAGAGACCTTCAAGGTCTTCACGGAGACGACGCGAGGCCTCGAGAACGCCTACGAGAATCTCAGTCGCCGCGCCCTGCGCATCGACCTCGAGCTGAAGCGGACCAACGAGGACCTTCAGGAGAAGGTCGCCGAGCTCGAGGAGCTCTCCGAGAACAGGATGAGCATCCTCCAGGCCCTGCCCAGCGGGGTCGTGGTGCTCGATGCCGCCGGCTTCGTGAGCTGCGTCAATCCCGCGGCCGAGCGGATCATCGGGCGGCGCGCCGCCGAGATCCTCGGCCGGGCCGCCGAGGCCGTCGTCGGCCCCACCGGCGATCGTCTGCTCGTCGTCGAATGCCTCGGCGACAGGAACCGCGGCGTGGTCGAACGCGAGATCGTCGCGCTCGACGGCTCGCGCCGGCACATCTCCTTCACGGTGGCGACCCTGCCCGACGGCGGCGAACTCCAGGTCCTCAACGACCTCACGGTCGTCACCCGCCTGCGTGAGCAGATCGGTCGCCTGGACACCCTCGCCGCCCTGGGCGAGATGGCGGCCGGGGTCGCCCACGAGATCCGCAATCCGCTCAACGGCATCGACGGTTTCGCGGGCCTGCTCGAGCGGACGCTCGACCGTTCGAATTCCGATCCCGAGACCCTGGAGCGCTACGCCCGCAAGATCCGCCGCGGAGTCCGCGAGGTGAACGACATCGTCACGAATCTCCTGACCTTCGCCGCGCCCGAGTCGATCATGTCGGCGCCGGTCGCGGTCTCGGAGCTGATCGCGGAGATCGTCGAGGAGCTGACCAAATTCAACTCCGGCGCCTCCGCCCGGACCAGCCTCGAGGACGGACTTCCCCGGGGCTTCACCGTCCCGGGCGACGGCGTGAAGCTCAAGATCGTCGTCACCAACCTGGTGCGGAACGCCATCGAGGCCGCGGGACCGGAGGGTCGCGTCGCGGTCGGGCTCGAAAGGTCGGCCGACGGCAAGCGCCTGCTCGTCGTGGTCGATGACGACGGCGGCGGACTTCCCGAGGAGGTCCGCAGCCGGCTCTTCAGGCCCTTCACGACCACCAAGGCCTCCGGCACGGGCCTCGGCCTGGCCATCGCCAACAAGTTCACCGCCCTGCACGGGGGCGAGATCACGTTCAAGGACATCCCCGGCGGCACCCGGTTCACGGTAAGCCTGCCGGCCATCGACGAAGGAAAGCTCTGATGACGAGAAGGGTCCTGATCGCCGACGACGACGGACTGTCGCGCGAGTTCATGGCCGAGGCGCTCCGCGCCGCGGGTCACGAGGTATTCGAGGCCGAGACCGGCCGACGCGCCTGCGC
>JBFIHP010000798.1:0-1916 GCA_041601735.1 Planctomycetota bacterium
CGGCCGCGGCGTCGCGGGCCTCGGTGACCTGAACGGGGATGGCTTCGACGACGTCGTGGTCGGCGCCATCGGAACGGACGGCAACGGATCGGACGCCGGGCGGGTCCATGTGTATGCCGGTCCCACGGGTGCCCTGCTCTACCAGATCGACGGCAGCGCGAGCGGCGACCGCCTCGGCTTCTCCGTCTCGTCGGCAGGTGACCTCGACGGCGACGGAGTCCAGGACTTCATCGCCGGCGCCCCCTATGCCGACCCCGCGGGCTCGAATTCCGGGACGGCGCAGGTCCATTCCGGCGCGACCGGCGCGCTGCTCCTCGTGCTGAACGGAACGACCGCAGGCGGTCAGGCGGGACGAAGCGTCGCGATGACCGGCGACCTCGACTCCGACGGCCTACCGGACCTCGTAGTCGGAGCCCCGGCGGACTCGACCGCGGCAGCGTCGGCAGGAGCGGCGCGGGTCTACTCGGGGGCGACCGGCACGCTGATCCAAACGGTGACGGGGTCGAGCGTCGCGGCGCTCCTCGGCTCGTCGGTCGTCGGTGGCGACGACGTCGATGGTGACGGATTCGCGGACTTCGCCGTCGCTGCCCCCCTGGACGACACGGCAGGAACGAACTTCGGCCTGGTCACGATCTACTCGGGCGCGAGCGGGGCCGTGATCCAATCGATCACCGGAACGTCGGCAATGAACTTCGGCGAGGGCCTCGCGCTCGGCGGCGACGCGAACGGCGACGGATTCGGCGATCTGATCATCGGCTCGCCCGGCGACTCCAGCCAGCTCAATCACGCAGGAAGCTGCATGGTCCTCACGGCGCCGCATCTGCCCTATCGGCATTACCGGTCCGGGAGCGGCCTGGCGCACCGATTGAGCGCCTCGTGGCTTCCCGACGGATCGAATCCCGCGTCCGTCACGGGCACCATTGAGGTCGATGGCGCGTCTCCCGGGGCCTTCGGGCTCTACGGCGCCAGCCTTGCTTCGACGGATTTCCCCTTCTTCGGCTACGTGCCGCTCCTCATCGCCATCGACTCGGTCAACCTCGTGGCCACGGGCAACTTCGGCTACGACATCCTCGGTGAGATCATCCTGACCGGCCTCAGTCGCCAGATTCCGCCGCTGTCGGCGAGCGTCCTCCACATCCAGTTCTTCGAATCCGGCCCGGTCATCTCCTCGTCGAACGCCATCCGCTTCGAACTCGTGCCCTGAGGATCCACCGCCCCTCCGGATTCGAGCTGCAATTTGATGCGAATGGTCGCATGCAAGGGTGCTTGCTGGCCTCCGGGGGCGATCCTCTATAATCTGCCCTGCCGCCGGCGCGCGCCCGCCGGCCGACCGCTTGGCCAGACACCGGAGGATCGATCCTTGAGCGACAAGCCCACCAGCAACTTCGTCGAGACGAAGATGGTGACTCTTCAGCAGCACATCATGGAGCAGCAGAAGTATCACCCCACCGCGACCGGCGAGTTCTCCTGGTTGCTCTCGGGAGTGACCCAGGCCACCAAGATCATCGCCGCCAAGGTCCGGCGCGCGGGGCTCGTGGACATCCTCGGCGACGCCGGGCACTCGAACGTGCAGGGCGAGGACGTCCAGAAGCTCGACCTCTTCGCCAACGAGATCCTGATGAAGTGCCTGGCCTATCGCGGCAACGTCGGCATCCTCGCCAGCGAGGAGAACGAGAACCCGATCGTCCTCCACGACACGGGGGCGGCCGGCCGCTACATCGTGCTCTTCGATCCGCTGGACGGTTCGAGCAACATCGACGTGAACATGCCGGTGGGCACGATCTTCTCGGTGCTCGAGCGCCAGAACACGGGCTTCGGTCCGCGCGACTCGCTGACCGACATCCTGCAGCCCGGGCTCCGGCAGCGGGCGGCGGGTTACGTCATCTACGGCTCGTCCACGGTCTTCGTCTACACCA
>JBFIHP010000799.1:0-1910 GCA_041601735.1 Planctomycetota bacterium
AGCCCCGGCGATGCCGCATCCAGACCGAGGACGACGACGATCGTGAGGGCGAGACCGCCGAATGAGCCCTGCCAGGACTTGTTCGGCGAGACCTTCGGCATGACCTTGTGCCGGCCGATGAGCGAACCGACGAGATAGCCGCCCATGTCGCCGCACTTCGAAGCGAGCACGATGGCGCCCGCTACGACGGTTCCCATCTCCCAGGCCAGTCCGAGGAGAAAGGAGAGCGGCAGGGCCACGTAGCCGAGCGCCATCACGCCCGACTGGAGGCTCTTCATGATCGCGGCCTGTCCGGCGGCGCCGCGGCTCTGCAGCGCGAAGGTGCCCCAGACCAGGAGCAGGAGGACCGCGCCCGTGAGGATCGTGGTCGTGCTCTCCGCCGCGACGAGTGGCGTTCGAGCGGCGAAGACGGCGATCGCCCCGAGGTTGGCGAGGAACGCCGGCAGGCCGCCGCGGGATCCCATCATGGTCATCAGCTCGCGCTGGGCCATGATGGTCATCGCGAGGACCACGAGGCTGCCGAGCCAGGCCGCATCCGTCGCGCGATCGACCGCGACCACGGCGCCCAGGGCGGCCAGGAGGATGAGTCCGAAGAGGATTCGTCTACGCATCGACCGGTCGCGCGAGGCCGCCGAACTTGCGTTTCCTGCGGCCGTAGGATTGCAGCGCCTGCGCGAGGTCCTTGGCGTCGAAGTCCGGCCAGTAGGTGTCGCTGACGAAGAGCTCGCCGTAGGAGAACTGCCAGAGCAGGAAATTGCTGAGGCGCATCTCTCCGGCGGTGCGGATCATCAGGTCCACGTCGGGCATGCGGGGATCGTAGAGCCGGCTCTCGATCGCGGCCTCGTCGATCGAGGCGGGATCGCGGTCGCCCCGCGCCACCTCCTCGGCGAGCACCCGGCAGGCATCGGCGATCTCGCTGCGCCCGCCGTAGTTGAGGGCCAGGCACATGACCATGCCCCGGTTGCCGCGCGACAGCTTCTCGAGCTTCTCGATCTCGCGGCGGACGGTCGCGGGAAACTCGGCCACGCGGCCGATGACGCGAAAACGGATGTCGTTGTCCATTATGGTCGGCCGCTCCTGCACGAGAAAGCGCTTGAGCAGCGCCAGCAGGAAGTCGATCTCGTGCTTGGGCCGCTTCGCCCAGTTCTCGACCGACAGGGCGTAGAGGGTCAGCTGCTCGAGCCCGGCCTCGGCGCAGAGGGTGGTGATCCGCCGCACCGTCTTCGCGCCCTCCTTGTGGCCGCGCGTTCGGCGCAGACCGCGAGCATTCGCCCAGCGGCCGTTGCCGTCCATGATGACGGCGACGTGCCGGATGCCGGCCGGAAGCTCGAGGTTCGGGTTCTTCTCGTCGACCCCTTCGCCGCTCATTGGTCCTATCTCGCGATCGTCTCCTCGCGCCCCGGTCCCACCGAAACCCAGGTGGCGGGCGCGCCGACGAGTTCTTCGATACGCGCCACGTAGCGCTTCATGTTCGCCGGTAGCGCATCATAGGCGCGCGCTCCGGAAATGTCTTCCTTCCAGCCGGGCAAGGTCTCGTAAACGGGCTCGAGACGCGCCAGATCGCCGACATCCGCCGGGAACCAGTCGATTTCGCGACCGTCGAGGCGATAGGCCGTGCAGATCCTGATCTCGTCCAGGCCGCTCAGGACGTCCGACTTGGTCAGGGCGAGGTGGCCGACGCCGTTGATCGCCACGGCGAAGCGCGCGGCCACGGCATCGAACCAGCCGCAGCGCCGGGGACGTCCCGTCGTGGCGCCGTATTCGGCGCCGCGATCGCGGATCCCCTGCCCTACCTGGTCGTCGAGTTCGGTCGGGAAGGGACCGGAGCCGACGCGGGTCGTGTAGGCCTTGATGACCCCCACCACGCGATCGATGGCGTTCGCCGGCAATCCCGAGCCGGTGAGCAGACC
>JBFIHP010000800.1:0-1904 GCA_041601735.1 Planctomycetota bacterium
ACATCGTCGACGTCCTCGACGCCTTCCAGCCGATCGCGACCCTCGACAAGCTGCCGCTGCGCATGCCGCTGCAGGGCGTCTACAAGTTCGACAAGCGCCGCCTCGTCGCCGGTCGGATCGAGGCGGGCAGCCTGAAGGTCGGCGACCAGGTGTTGTTCTCGCCCTGCAACAAGATCAGCACGGTGAAGTCGATCGAGAACTTCCCGAAGAACGATCAGCAGAGCGGGTTCGCCGGCGAGTCGGTCACGGTGACCTTGAGCGAGCAGGTCTTCGTCAAGCGCGGCGACGTGATGTCGCACGTCGAAGATCCGCCCTTCGACACCAACGTCTTCGACGCGCGGATCTTCTGGCTGGGCAAGCGCGACCTCGAGGTCGGCCGGAACTACCCGATGAAGATCATGACCCAGGAGGTCCAGGGTCGGATCGACAAGGTCCACGGCCTGATCGACGCCGAGACCCTGGAGAAGAAGGGGACCGACACCAAGGTCATCCGCCGCAACGAGGTGGCCGAGGTCACCATCCGGACCCAGGTCCCCGTGGCTCTCGACAGTCACCACCGGGTCATCAACTGCGGCCGTCTGGTCATCGTAGACGACTACCAGGTCTCGGGCGGCGGCCTCGCCGACGTCGAGAGGTACCTGGCCGAGCGCGGCGAGGAGAGTCGGATCAAGAGCACCGAGATCTACTGGTCCGAGTCGCAGATCACCCGCGAGCAGCGCGAGCGCCTGAACGGCCACCGCGGCGCCGTGGTCTGGCTCACCGGTCTCTCGGGCTCGGGCAAGTCGACCATCGCGCAGGAACTCGATCGCGTGCTCTTCACCCGCGGCTATCGCAGCTACATCCTCGACGGCGACAACGTGCGTCACGGCCTGAACCGCGACCTCGGCTTCTCGCCGGAGGATCGCGCCGAGAACGTGCGCCGCGTCGGCGAGGTCGGCAAGCTCTTCGCCGAGGCCGGCACCATCATCATCACCGCCTTCATCTCGCCCTACCGCACCGAGCGCGACATGGCGCGCTCGCTCTGCGCCGAAGGCGAGTTCTTCGAGGTGCACGTCGCCTGCCCGCTCGAGGTCTGCGAGCAGCGCGACCCGAAGGGGCTCTACGAGAAGGCCCGGGCCGGCAAGATCAAGGACTTCACCGGCATCTCGGCGCCCTACGAGCCGCCGGAGAATCCGGACCTCGTGATCGAGAGCCACAAGCTCGACGTCGCCGGTTGCGTGGAGGAGATCCTCCAGCACCTCGATCAGAGCGGCATCCTCGGCGGTCGGTAGGGGAGCGCCTGCGGTGACGGAGGAATCGATCGCTTTCGAGTTCTCCGTGGTCGTGCCGACCCTCAATCGCCCCGCCAAGATCACGAGCTGCCTCGAGGCCCTCGCCGCCCAGGACCACGCCTCCTACGAGGTGATCGTCATCGATGACGGATCCACCGACGAGACGCCCGAGACCCTCGCCGGGCTGCAGGCCAGACTCTCCGGCCTCGCGCTCGTCCTCCTGCGCAACGAGACGCAGTCCGGCGCCAACCCCAGCCGCAATCGCGGCATCCAGGCGGCCCGCGGCCGCTACGTCGCCTTCCTCGACGACGATTGCATCGCCGATCCGGACTGGCTCTCGCAACTCGAGCGCGGCTTCACGAGCGAGCGGGTCGCCGCCGTCACCGGCCTGGTCGAGGACCAGGAGCCCGAGAACGTCTACGAGCTCGTCTTCCGCGGCACGCACCGGCTGGCGAAGGAGGGCCCCGCCCGTCGCCTCATCGCCGGCAACATGGCGGTCCGCCGTACGATGATCGACAAGGTGGGCGTATTCGATACCCGCATGGGTCGAAAAGGGGAAGGGCGGAAACGGGAGGAACTGTTCAAGGGCGAAGAGACCGATTATTTTCGTCGCCTCGCCGAAGCCGGTGGGCG
>JBFIHP010000801.1:0-1891 GCA_041601735.1 Planctomycetota bacterium
GCACCTGGAAGCGGAAGCGGCCGCCGGGAGCCAGCAAGGCGAGGCCGTCTTCGAGGTAGGAGCGGATGACCGGGTATGGACAGTGGATGAAGACGGCGGCGGCGAAGATCAGGTCGTAGCGGCGATCGCGCAGGGGGTCGGGGACACGCGCGCCGTCGCCCTCGTGGACCCGAACCTGGTCGAGCGCACGATGCGTCTCCCGGGCCTCGGCGACGTAGGGCGCGCAGATGTCGAAACCGCTGTAGCTCGCGACCCGGCTCGCGACCTGATCGATCAGGCGACCGTTGCCGCAGCCGATCTCGAGGACGGCCATCGTTCGCAGTGCGTCCGCGTCGAGCCCGGTGAGGACGAAGGAGGCGTCGATGGCGGCCTGCCGCGTCCAGCTCTCCTCCTCGCTCCAGCCCGGATGCGAGGCGATGTAGAACCGGCTGCGCGGCGAACGCGCACGCGCCGACCACTCCTTCTTCAGGATACGGGCCCAGTCCCGGACCTCGCGGGTCGGCATGCCGTGTTCCTCGATCTGGAAGGTGCAAAGGGTCGCTGAACGGCATCCGACCGCATGCCGTGGCCCCCGTCAAGGGTCGCGAGATGCCTCGATCGGCGCGATCGGCCTAACCGGGCCGCGCCGCCGACCTTGCCGCGATCGAGAATCTCAGGGTCTCTCGAAGACTCGCGAGTTTCCCTGCCTGCCGACGTTCTGTTATCCCCTTGCGACGCCGGCCGAGGAGAGCACATGAACCTGGGACACAAGCGCAATCTCGGCTTCGAGGAGGCCTATCGCGATCCGGACCTGGCGGAGCGATACGCCTCGAAGCACGATCGGAGCGCGACCCACCGCCTACGCGACCGCCGCGAACAGGCGATGTGGCGCGATGCCCTCGGACCGATCGGAATGATCGAGAGGCTCCTCGATTGCCCGGCCGGAACCGGACGATTCTGGTCGCTCCTGGCCGAGCGCACGACCGAACTCCACGCGGCCGACTCCTCAGCCGAGATGCTGGCGGCCGCTCGCGCGCGGCACCCGGCGATCGAGGTGAAGCGCGCCGAGGTGGCGATGGCTCAGGAGCTGCCCTGGCCCGATGCCCACTTCGACCTCGTCTTCTCGAGTCGCCTCCTCCATCACCTCCCCGACCGCGACGACCGCCGCGCGGTCCTCGCCGGACTCGCCCGGGTGAGCTCGAGCTGGGTCGCATTCTCGAGCTGGCGGACCGACAACTGGATGGCCTTCCGCGTGCGGCACTTCTCTCCCCGGCGCGATCGCCCCACCCGCTTCTTCCTCTCGATGCCCGAGATCATGGCCGATCTCCGCGCCTGTGACCTGGAGCCGGTCCGGGTCGTCCACAAGCAGCGCCTGCTCTCGCCGCTCGTCGCGATCCTCGCCCGCAAGCTCTGAACGCCCCCTCTTCGGACGAGGGTGGCACCGCATGGGGTTCGAAGTCTCGTCGTCTCAGCCGCGACCGAAGAGGATCTCGGCCAGCCTCCGCGAGCAGACGCGGGCACGCGCGCGCAGCCCGAGCAGGTCCTTCCTGGCCCGGGCATCGGTGATGAAGGCGCGCAGGAGCGGAGCGAGACGGAAGCGTTGCCCGTCCCAGGCCGCGAAGAGCGCGGCGGGGAGGTCCTCGTCGAGGGCGTCGCTCACGACACGCAGGCCGCACCAGGGGATGCCGGCGGCACGACAGATCCTGAGGGCATGGATGCTCTCCATATCGACGAGATCGGCCGCGTCATGGCCGTGCATGAGCGCCTTGTCGCCGGCGCCGACGGGCGCGGGCGCGGTCACGAGGCGCCGGCGGGGCAGCGCGGAGAAGGCCGCGAAGATCGGGTCGTCCTCGACCTCGATCAGCTCTTCGCCGCCGCGCACGGAAGCGATGCGGTAGACCTCACCCGCGGC
>JBFIHP010000802.1:0-1885 GCA_041601735.1 Planctomycetota bacterium
CTCCTCGACGGCTCGGTCGTGCGCGTCGGAGCCCAGAACCTCTATCACGAGGAGGACGGGGCGTTTACCGGGGAGGTGAGCGCGTCGATCCTGAAGAGCACCGGGGCGAGCCACGTCATCGTGGGGCACAGCGAGCGGCGTCACGTCCTCGGCGAGTCCGACGAGATCGTGAAC
This sequence comes from Planctomycetota bacterium, assembly GCA_041601735.1. GTDB lineage: Bacteria > Planctomycetota > DRQF01 > JACKGY01. The sequence goes on from JBFIHP010000802.1 coordinate 175, forward strand.
CTGAAGATGAAGGCCGCGCTCGCCGGAGGCCTCGACCCCATCCTCTGCATCGGCGAGACGATCGAGGAGCGCGAGGGCGGCCGCACGATGGACGTCGTCGCCCGGCAGATCCGCGCCGGCCTCGCCGGCATCGATCGCGGCACGATGGCCCGCATCACGCTGGCCTACGAGCCCGTCTGGGCGATCGGAACCGGCAAGACCGCCACCCCCGAACTGGCGCAGGAGGTCCATGCGGGCATCCGCGCGCTGGTGGAGGAGCTCCAGGGTCGCCCGGCGGCGCAGGACATGCGCATCCAGTACGGCGGCAGCGTGAAAGCGAACAACGTCGACGACCTGATGGCGATGCCGGACATCGACGGCGCGCTGGTCGGCGGCGCCAGTCTCGACGCGGCGAGCTTCGCCCGCATCGTCAAATTCGAGGTCCCTTAGGACCGGGTACGGAGAGCAACGAACGATGGAAATCTTCCTCTACATCGTCTTCACCCTCGTGGCCGTCTTGCTGTCGGCCGTCATCCTCGTCCAGGAGGGCAAGGGCGGCGGCATGGGCGCTGCCTTCGGCGGCGTGGGCGGCGAGGCCTTCGGCCACGGTGCGGGCGGCATCAACAAGTTCACCTCGGTCCTCGCCGGCATCCTGCTGCTCACCGCGCTGGTGATCGCCTTCATCGGCAACAAGTCCGACACGATCATCGGTTAGGGCTGCGGCCGGAAGGGCGCTCGATCGCATGAGGAGCATGACCGGGTTCGGGCGCTGTCGCCGGACCGAAGACGAACGAACGGTGGAGATCGAGCTGCGCTCGGTGAACCACCGCTTTCTCAAGCTCCAGATGCGTCTGCCCCGCGAGCTCCAGGCCCTGGAGGCGCCGATCGAGGCCGAGATCAAGAGGTCCGTCGCGCGCGGTTCGCTGAACCTGACGATCCGCTGCTCCGAGACCGGGGGCCGTTCGAGCGTGGTGGTCGATCGCGAGCTCGCGCTCGACCTGCACCGCGAATCGCGCGACCTGGCCGCGGAGCTGGGACTCGAGGCGCCCGGACTGGAGGCGATCCTGCGCCTCCCCGGAGTCGTCAGACCCGCCGATCCCGACGAGGGACCCGACGAGGCCCAGACGAAGCTGGTGATGAGCGCGCTGGAGGAGGCCGTCGCGGCCCTCTCGCGCATGCGTGAGGAGGAGGGCGAACGGCTCCTCGAGGAGCTCCGGCGCCTGAAGGCGCGGATCGGCGAGGAGGTGGCCGAGGTGGCGCAGAGGGCGCCCGAGGTGGTGAGCGAGTACTCCGCCAAGCTGGCGAAGCGCCTGAATCAGCTCCTGGCGCAGAACTCGGATCGGGTGACGGTGCTCGAGAACGACCTCCTCCGCGAGGTCGCGCTCTTCGCGGACCGCGCCGACATCTCGGAGGAGCTCCAGCGGCTGTCGAGCCACCTGGAGCAGTTCGACGAGGTCGTCGCCTCGGAGGAGGTCGGCCGCAAGCTGGATTTCCTCCTGCAGGAGATGCTGCGGGAGACCAACACGATCGCCTCGAAGGCCGCGGACTCGGAGGTCGCGCGGCGGGTGATCGAGATCAAGACGGATCTGGAGCGCCTGCGCGAGCAGGCCCAGAACATCGAGTGACGGAGGCCGCGCGGAAGGGACTCCTCGCGATCCTCTCCGGCCCCTCGGGGGTCGGCAAGAGCACGATCATCGGCCGGCTGCTCGAGGACGACAGATTCGCCCTGAGC
>JBFIHP010000803.1:0-1883 GCA_041601735.1 Planctomycetota bacterium
CATGAAGGTCCCGTCTGGCTACATCTTCGGCCGGGCGGGGATGCGCGCGGTCGTCAGGCCGCCGAAGGCCGGGGGCTAATCGAGGTCTTCGAGGAGCCGGAGGTAGGACTCGTAGCGCTGCGGGCTCAGCTGACCGGATTCGACCTGGTCGCGGACGGCGCAATGCGGCTCGACGCGGTGCAGGCAGTCGTTGAACTGGCAGGCGGCGCCCGCGCTCAGGATGTCGGGAAAGTAGAAGCGGAGATCGCTCGCGACAAGGCGGGCCAGACCGAAGGCGCGGACGCCGGGCGTGTCGATGAGTCTCGTGCCGTCGCTCAGCTCGACCAGGCTCGAGCGCACCGTCGTGTGACGACCCTTGCCGTCGCCCTCGCGTACCCGGCCGGTCAGGTGTTCGCCCTGCGGGTCCAGGGCGTTCAGAAGCGATGACTTGCCCACGCCGCTGTGGCCGGCCAGGACGCAGGTCTGGCCCGCGATCGCCTGCCGCAGCGCGGCGACCTGCTCGCCCGAGGTGGCCGAGGTCATGAAGACCGCGACGCCCAGCTCACGGAATCGGTCCAGTTCGGCATCGAGCTGCTCGAGTTCCGCGGCCGACTCGCAGAGATCGATCTTGTTGATCACGAGGGCGGGCGTGACCGACCCGCGGGTGCAGGCGACGAGGAAACGATCCACCAGGCCGAGCCGGAGGGCGGGGCGGCGCAGCGACAGGACGCAGATCGCGAGATCGACGTTGGCGGCGAGGATCTTCTCCTGCTCGGGATGGCTGGGGTCGGGACGCGCGAGAACGCTGCGCCGCGGGGCGAGACCGACCACGCGGGGCAGGGCGCCTAAGTCCTCGGCGAGCTCGACCTCGTCGCCGACCGCGAGGGGGATGGTCGTCCGCGCCTTCACCGTCCGGCCGCGCCAGGCCGCCCGGATGCCGTCGCGATCGACCGACAGCACCAGCGCGTCGGCCTCGACCGGAACCTCATCTTCGGCCCGGCCGGATGGCCGGCGCGGCTCGGCCACGCGGCGGCGCGGTATGACCTCGCGCTCGGGAAGATCCTCGTCGTCGGCGGCCTCCCAGTCGCGGCGTCGGGTCTTCCGCTCCCTGGGCGGCAGCTCACCGCGCTTGCGAGCCTTCTCTTTCCTGTCGCGATTCTCGCGGTGGACCTGCTCGCGGGCCGCACCCTCGTAGTAGCGGCGACGCATCGCGTCCTTGTCGTCGTTGCTCACGGGCCGATTCTACCGCATCGACCCGGTCGATTCGAAGGGAGGTCCCGGTCGTTCGGCTAGAGGAAGGTGTCGGTGGCCTGCCACATGGCCTCGGTGCGGTCGATGCGCTCGCGGGCCTTGCCGCGCAGTCCCTTGGCGATGGCGGCGACGAGGAGCTCGGCGATGGCGACGGCCGGGACCGAGGAGTCGAAGGGGCCGACCGCGGGGACGGTGATCTCGACCCGGTCCTGGGTGAGGGCCGCGAGGGGAGAGAAGGGGCCGTCGGTGACGGCGACGATCGCGACGCCCTGCCCGGCCAGTGCCTGCGCCGCGGTGACGGTGGCGCGGCGATACCGGGCGAAGTCGAAGACGACGGCGACGTCGCCCCGCCTCGCGCTGGCGAGCCTCGTTCCGAGCTGCTGGTCGTCCACGAACTGCACGTCGGGCCGGAGGATGGAGAGCCGGCCGTAGAGCGCCATGGCGCCGGCGCGCGAGGTCTCGCCGGTGATGATCCAGACCCGCCTGGCCCGGACGATGGGCCGGGCCGCGCGATCGATGCTGCCCGTCTCGAGCGCGGCGCCGACCGAGGCCATCGCGTGCTCGAGGGCGTGCACCGAGGTCTCGATGCTGTCCTTGCGCCGGATGCGCTGGCTCGGCCGGAGCAGCTCCTGCGAGAGGCTCGCCCGGACCTC
>JBFIHP010000804.1:0-1881 GCA_041601735.1 Planctomycetota bacterium
ACAGTCGTTGGGGGGAGCCGCGGCCATCTACCTCGCCGGGGCCGATCCGCGGCTCGAGACGATCGTCGCGGTCGAGCCCTACGAGGAGAGCGAGATCGGCAGCTTCGGAACCTGTACGCCGACCGCGCTCTTCAACGGCACGGCGGCCGCGATCCCGATCGCCCAGAACTACACCGGCAGCGCATTCCTCCTCGAGGGCAACGACGACACGCTGGTGAACGGTTCGGTGGACAAGTGGTATCAGTACTTCAACCAGGGTCCGGTGCTCCCGCGCCGTCTGGTGAAGCTGAGCGTCGATGGCGTGGGACACTTCGGGAGCGCCGACGTCGGACTCACCTTGAATCCGAATCCGATCCTGCCCTGCGGCGTTCCCTACACCGATGACATGGCGCTCATGGACCAGCACCGGATTCACCGCCGGTTCATCACGACCTGTCTGCTCGCCGAGTACGATCCCTTCACGGTCGAGAATCGATTCCTCGATCTCTTCGGCGACGGCATTCGCGACGAGGACATCCACAGCAATGCGAGCGGAGGACAGGTGCCGATCGGCTTCCAGGTCGAGGGCAACTGCCCCGACACGATCATCTGGGCCGAGGAGCGGGCCGTCCCCTGGGACGGCAGCTGCGGGCAGCTGGGGCAGCCCATTCGCGGCAACAGCGTCTCCTACGGACTCATCGGCCAGCCCGGCGACCAGGATCTCCTGGCACTCCTCGTACCGACTGTCCTCTTCGGCGGCGCCTGCCCGACCGGCTTCGGCTACCTCAACTACTGCATCTTCGAGGCCTACAACTTCATCGGTGTCCCGGGAGCCTCGATCGGCGGCAGCGGCATGCGCGAATGCAACCTCCCGATCCTCGCGGGCGGCATCCAGGTGGAGCTCGTCTCCTACCTCTATCGCGGCGGCCCCTACGACCTGACGCGCTTCGTGCCGCTGGTCGTGGCGCCCTGAGCAGGCTTCAATCGACCTCGCCGAGGCGGTGGCGTCGAACCAGCTCGGCCACCACGCTCACCGCGATCTCGTCCGGCGTGTCCGCACCGATGGGGACGCCGACCGGGCACTGGAAACGGTCGAGTTCGTGCTCCGGCCGTCCGAGGTCTTCGGCCAGGCGCTTCAGGAACTGGATGCGCTTCGACCGGCTGCCGATGACGCCGATGAACCGGAACGACTCGTCGAGCGCCCAGCGCAGGACCTCGTAGTCGTGGTCGTGCCCGCGGGTCACCGAGATGAGGAAGCTGTTCGGCTTGACGGTGACCAGCTCTCCCAGCTCCTCGAGCGGCGTGACGAGAACCTCGTCCACCTCGGGGAAACGTTCGCGCGAGGCGAAGTCCGGGCGATCGTCGATCACGGTGACATGAAAGCCGCAGGCCGCGGCGAGGCGGGCGATGCGCTCGCCGACGTGACCGCAGCCGACGACGACGAGGCGGGGATCGTTCAGGCTCTCGATCATGATCTCGAGGACTCCTCCGCAGGCCAGGCCGGTCCGCTCGGCCTCTTCACCGGCCAGCGTGAAGCGGTGCTTCGAGGGCAGGCCGGTATCGATCACGTGCAGCGCGGCCCGGATGACGTCGGCCTCGACGCAGCCGCCGCCGATCGTGCCCACGATGCTGCCGTCGGCGCGGATCAGCATCTTCTGGGCGAGCTTGCCCGGCGTCGAGCCCTTGCGGTCGACGATGGTGGCCAGCGCGGCGGCGACGCCCTGCTCGCGCAGGCGGACGATCTCGCGATAGAGGTCCCGGGGCATCGCCTGAGATAACACGCGGGCCTCCGAAGTCAATCGCCCCGCCGCAGCCGCCCGGGCGCCGGACTCCCCGAGCATCGCCCGGTGCCGCGGATTACGCCTGAGGCCGAGGGGAGTCGGGTGCCGGGGCGAAACCGGC
>JBFIHP010000805.1:0-1878 GCA_041601735.1 Planctomycetota bacterium
GACCTGTCACAAGGTCAACATCCCCGGCGAGCTGAACGGTTACAAGGAGTGGCTGCGCGGGCAGAACCACTACGACAACGTCCTCCTCTCGGGCGTGTCCGGCAACGGCGCGCGCAGCTTCTACTACCCGCCGACCGCGGAGCCGAACTGCAACGAATGCCACATGCCGCGCCTCGACTCCGACGACCTCGCGGCAAAGGACGGCCAGATCCACGACCACCGCTTCCCGGGCGCGAACACGGCCATCCCGCACCTGCTCGGTCTCCCGGAACGGGCGCGCTACCAGCAGGATTTCCTCGAGGACGATCAGATGCGCATCGACATCTTCGCGCTGCGCGAAGACGCCCGCATCGACGGCGCGCTGACCGCGCCGCTGCGTCCCGAGATCCCCGCGCTGGAGCCCGGCAGGAGCTATCTCGTCGAGATCGTCATCCGTACCCAGAAGCTGGGCCATGTCTTCACCCAGGGGACCTCGGACAGCAACGAGGTCTGGGTGGACGTGGCGGCGAGGTCGGGCGAGCGGCTGATCGGCGCCTCGGGTGCGATCGACTCCGAGGGCCACGTCGATGCCTGGGCGCACTTCCTCAACACCTACATGCTCGACAAGGACGGCAATCGAATTGAACGACGAAACGTTGCCGACATCTTCGTGCCGCTCTACTCGCACCAGATGCCGCCGGGGACCGGTCAAGTCGTCCATTACCGGCTGGACGTGCCCGCCGACGCGAAGGACGAGATCGAGGTCGCGGTCGAACTCCGTTACCGGAAGTTCGATCGCCGCATCATGAATCACGTCTACGAGCACCTCCGCTCGCGCGGGGCCTGGGAGGGCCCGACGCCCGAGATTCCGATCTCGGTGATGGCGACCGATCGCGTGGTCTTTCCGCTCGCCGGCGCGGCAGCCTCGCCCGCGGCCTCGGCGACACCGCTGAAGCCGCTCTGGCAGCGCTGGCGGGACTACGGCATCGGCCTGCTCCTGAAGGGCGACAAGGGCTCGAACAAGGGGCAGCTTCGCCAGGCCGAGGAGGCCTTCCTGAAGGTCGTCGAGCTGGGTCGGCCCGAGGGACACATGGACCTCGCCCGGACCTGGGAGAAGGAGGGGCGGCTCGACGACGCACGGCGGGCCCTCGGGCAGGCGGTCGAGGGCGGCTACGGCGCGCCCTGGACGATCAACTGGCTCTCGGGCGCGATCGAGATGCAGAACGGCAACTACCCCGCGGCGATCGCGCTCTTCGAGAAGGTCCTCGAGACGCGGGTTCCGGAGCGCGGCTTCGACTTCTCGAAGGACTACGTCGTCCGCAACGAACTCGGGCGCGCCCTCTTGCTGTCGGCCCGTGCCGCCGAGGGCGAGGCGCGCGCGGAATTCACGGCGCGTGCCATCGCCATGTTCGAGAGCGTCCTCGCGCTCGATGCCGAGAACCTGACCGCTCACTACAACCTCATGCTCTGCTTCCGCATGACGGGGGACAGGGCAGCCGCGGATCGCCATGCTCGACTCCACGAGAAGTACAAGCCGGACGAGAACGCAAGGGACCGCGCCGTCGCGGCCGCGCGCAAGCGGGACCCCGCCGCCGATCACGCGGCCGAGAGCGTGGTGATCTACGACCTGAGCCGGGGACTCGAGAACCGATGAACCAGAGTGGCGAATTCGATCCAAACGACGACGGCGACGTCGTCGATCCCGTGGTGGAGAAGCGCATCCGTCTCGTGGGCCTCGCCGCCATCCTCTTCGTGGTCGCGCTCGGAGTCGTGCTGACCGTCCTCTACTGGCCGGAAGACGAGGAGAAGCAGGAGGTGCTTCCGGAGGCCGAGGCGCCGACCGTCTTCGAGGAGGCGCGCGCCGAGATCCCCGGGACGCGCTTCGAGGACCGTAGCGCC
>JBFIHP010000806.1:0-1842 GCA_041601735.1 Planctomycetota bacterium
GAGGCCCTCGCCGACCTGCTCGGCTCCACGAAGAAGCGGGTGACCATCGACGAGATCGTGGCGATGGTCACCGAGCACTACGGCGTCCGGCTCTCGGACCTGCAGTCGAAGAAGCGCTTCCAGTCCATCACCCTGCCGCGGCAGATCTGCATGTACCTCGCCCGCAAGTACACGAGCCACTCGCTGGCCGAGATCGGCGGCTACTTCGGCGGCCGCGACCACTCGACGGTCTTGCATGCGACCGAGAAGATCACCAAGGCGTTGAAGAACGATCCCGAGATCCGCGACGCGGTGGCGGAGTTCTGCCGCGGCCTGGACGCCTGAGCCGCGCCGGACCCCTTCGTCCGGACGACGGGCGGCTGTGGACAAGGCGTGGAAAAGCCCCCCGCGCGGCCGGTGCCGGGCCCCTTTCTCGCGGCCGCCGGAGCAGCCCGGCGGGGGGACCGGCTCGGAGAACCTAAGCACCGTGCCGATTTCGGCTTAGCGAGCCTCAAACAGGGGCCCTCGCCCCTGTTGGTCGGGCCCCCTTCCGCCTATAATCCCCTCACGGCCGACCACCCCCTCGTCCGCGTCGATTCGAGTTGCCGAGTCCCGAGTCTCAGCGCGGTCCCGGGGCCCTCGTCCGTGGCCCGAGCGCCCCCTCCGGAGGCGCCAAGCAGAAGGATGAAAGCATGAAGTTCAGAGCATCTCGCCAGGCCCTGCTCGAGGCCGTCCAGGTCGCAGGCTCCGGGGTCTCCAGCCGCGCCATCCGCCCCATCCTGGGTTGCATCCACCTCGTGGTGCACGAGGATCGCGCCGAGGCCCTGGCCACCGACCTCGAGATAGCCATCCGCTTCCGGCTGCCCCTGCTCGACGTCGAGCAGACCGGCGAGGCCGTCGTGCCCGCCGCGCGGCTGACCGCGATCCTCCGCGAGTGCGGAACCGATGATGTTCGGCTCGAGTCGGACTCGGCCGGCAAGATCCGCCTCGACTCCGGCTCGAGCTCCTTCCAGCTGCTCTCCGAACACCCCGAGGAGTTTCCCCCGATCCCGGAGTTTCCCGGCGACTCCGCCTTCGGCCTCAATCGCGACAAGCTCATCACGCTCATCCGCAAGACGACCTTCGCGGTGGCCCGCGAGAAGTCGCGCTTCGCCTTCAACGGCGCCAAGCTCCACATCGAGGGCGACCAGGCCCGCATGATCGCGACCGACGGCAAGCGTCTCGCGATGATGGTGGAGGACATCGACAACTCCGACGGCATCGAGGCCGGCCACATCGTTCCCGCGCGCGCCCTTCAGGTCTTCGAGAAGGTGCTGGGCGAGGAAGACGACCTCGTGCGCATCGCCCTCGACGACAAGGAGATCATGCTGAAGACGACCCGCGCCGAGATCTCGTCGCGGCTGGTCGACGGCAGCTTCCCGAACTACAAGGCGGTGATTCCCGAGACCTGTGCCTTCACCGTCGGCTTCGATCGCGAGGAGCTCATCCGCTCCTTCCGCCAGGCCGCGCTCCTGACCAACCAGGAGACCCGCTCCGTCAAGCTCCGGCTCGAGGACGGCAAGGCCACGCTCTCGGCGCAGGCCCTCGATGCCGGCGAGGCGAAGATCGAGATCGAAGCTCCCGACTACCAGGGCGACGAATTCGTCATCGCCTTCAACCCGGACTTCCTCGTCGAGGGCCTGAAGGTGATGGCCTGCGAGCGGGTCGAGATCGGCCTCACGCGCAGCAACATGCCGGCGAAGATCACGGGCGACGGCGCCTTCGTCTACGTGGTCATGCCCGTCACGATGCGGAACGGCTGACGAGACCATGAAGAACCCCCGGAAGGAGAGCGCCGTTCCCATCGGCGACATCCTCACCGAC
>JBFIHP010000807.1:0-1832 GCA_041601735.1 Planctomycetota bacterium
CGCCCAGATCGAGGACGCGCGCCGTGGCCGCGCGGAGACCGTGAAGGACGAGGCGGCCCTGTCGCTCGCCCGGGCGATCGTGCTCGAGCGCGGCCACGTCCGCGACGAGCATCTGCGCCTGGCTCGCACCGCCGGCCTGAGCGACGCCGAGATCGTCGAGGTCTTCGGCGCGACCCTCCTCAACGTCTTCACCAACTGGTTCAACCACGTCGCGGACACGCCCATCGATTTCCCCGTGGTCGAGCCGGGCCTCGACCTGAAGGCGGCCCGCTGAAGCGGACCCTGAACGAAGGAGAACGATCCATGAACAGGTACGCCATTCTCTCGATGTCCGATCCGATGGGCGGTGACGAGGCCGCCGGTCGCCTCTTCAAGGGGCCGTCCCGGACGGCCGATGCCCGCAGGGGCGCCCTGCGGTTCGAAGGTGAACTCCGATGAGTGCGGCGCCGAGGACCCTCCTGAGGGTGGACGCGAGCGCCCGTTCGTCTCGCTCGGTGACCCGGGAGCTCGCTGATCGGTTCGTCGAGGAATGGCGGTACCGCCGGCCCGAGGATCGGGTGATCGTCCGCGATGTCGGGACGGCACCGCCACCGGCGGTCTCCGAGGAGTGGATCGCCGCGGCCTTCGCGGACGAACCCACGGATCGGCAGCGGCAGGCTCTCGCGCTGTCCGATCGACTGATCGATGAGCTGGAGCAGGCCGACCTGATCGTCCTCGCCACCCCGATGTACAACTACGGGATGCCGGCCGCGCTGAAGGCCTGGTTCGATCAGGTCATCCGGCTCGGCCGGACCTTCAGCTTCGACCTCGCGCGCGGCGACCACCCGCTCGAGCCGATCCTCTCCGGCAAGGAGCTGGTGATCCTCTCCTCGGTCGGTGAGTTCGGCTTCGGTCCCGGGGGCGTCAACGAGTCGGCGGGGCACCTGATCCCGCACATCAAGACGGCGTCCAAGTACCTCGGGGTCGCCGACAGGGTGCGGTCGATCGAGGTGGAATATCAGGAGTTCAAGGACGCGAGGCACGTCGCATCCCGCGCCGCCGCCAGGCGCGGGATCTCGCAGCTCGTCGCGGAGCTGGCGGGGTAGGTCGGTGTTCGTGGGCGCCGTGTCGTCGACGCGACAGGCCGATGCCGGACGGGCCATCGGAAGGGCTGCATCGCGTCGCAGGAACGGGCGGAGTCTGCGCAGGTGGCGGGTGCCGGCATCCTCGCCGACGGAGAGCGGGAGAGCCGCTAGGAGGCAGCGGCTCTCCCGAAGGTACTAGCGTCCGCGCCCGGCTTCGATCCGCCTGATGCGGTCCTGGATGGCCCGGGCATCGGCGTTCTGCGGCTCGAGTCTGAGCGCTGCGGCGGCCTTCGATGCGGCGCCGAAGTGGTCACCGAAGTCGAACAGGATCTGCGCATGCTCGAGCAGGCTCGCGGCCGTGTGCTGCTTCTGCTTGATCTTCCAGTAGGTGGCGGAGGCTTCCTGCAGCTTGCCTGCTCGCGCCAGCGCGCGGGCCTCTTCGAGCAGATCGGACCGGGGAACGGAGGGCGACTTGGCGCCGGAACGGCGCGACAACCAGTTGAAGGACATGGTGAGGGACCTTTCGGATGCGCGGGCCGGACGGACCCGCGGAGGAGGAACGCGAAGCGGGATGGCTGCGGGAATCCGCAGCCCACCAGACGTCCCGTGAGCCGTCACGGGAGGCGTCGATCGCGTGCCTCTCAGGCCCCGACGCCGTTGGCGTTCACGTTGCCGTTGTAGCGCAGGAAGGTCAGCGCCGGCGGCAACTCCCCGGGGGCGAATGCGGCCCGAGCGAGCGAAGCCCGCTCGCCCGCCCCGCCCTGCGGC
>JBFIHP010000808.1:0-1815 GCA_041601735.1 Planctomycetota bacterium
CTCGAGCCGGTGATGATCTCGAACTGCGAGTTCGAGGCGTAGGGCGTGCCCTGAGTTCCGAGGTCGTAGCTGAACGGGAATCCGGCGCTGGTCGAGATCAGGTAGCAGCCCTGGACCCCGCCGGGCTCGAGCACGATGCGGAGATCGGAGAAGAGCGGCACGACGGTGTCGTTCGTCCCCACGACGACGGTATCGACCGCCTGTCTGGTCCAGAGACCCATCGAGGTCTCCTTGCCGATGTGCGTGGTCCGGTCGGTGACCGTCCAGAGTTCCACCGTGTGGGTACCGAGCAGCATGCGGGCATCGATCCTGTCGATCTGCACGAAGTCGTTCGTACTCGCCAGGTCGAAGAAGAGCCCGCCTGCGACGAAGGGGCCATTCGCCGCCGGAATGGTCAGCGTCGAGGTCGAAGTCGACTGAGCGGGCAGGTTCCGTCGGTAGTGGACCTCACCGCCGAAACCGACGACCGCACCCACCAGACCGAAGGGGTAGCCGCGAGCGTTCCCGGCCAGGATCCGGATCGACTCGTCTACCGCGACCGTGTCACCGACCGACGAGACCGTGGTGGTGTTCAGGCGGAATCCCCCTGCGCCGGCCAGATTGCGGGTGACGTAGAAGCCGCGCGGGTCGCCGGCCGCGATCGGGACGTCGAGGTCGAAACCGACGTTGTAGACGCCCAGCGCCGGTGCGTTGAATCCGGAGACCGAGCCGACGAGGATCCAGGCGCCGGCGTTGTTCAGGATCGAGGCGGAGCTTCCGCCCGCGGCCGGGGTCCAGACCTCGAGGTCATAGGTTCCGGCGTTGAGCTCGATCGAAAAGCCCTCGATCGTCACGTTCTCCTGGGCCTCGATGTCGAAGGTCGTCCCCGTGCCGCTGGCGTTCGCCGCGGGCGTGATGAGCGTCGCGGGATCGCCGGTGGAACCGAGCTCGTAGTGGATGCGACCGTTGAACATGCGCGAGGGCCCGCCCGGAGTCGTACCGCCGAAGGTGCTGGCGAAGGGGTAGATCTTGCCGACACCCTCGAAGATCTCCAGGTGGGGCGTCTGGGCGCGCAGCCCGGCGAAGTTCGCCCCGCTGGTGTATCGCATGTTCGTGCCGATGCCCGTCGTCGTCACGTAGAGGCCGAGCGCCGGGTCGGCGCCGCTCATCTCGATGTCGAGCGCGATGCCGAGCGGCATGAGCGCCGACGACGAAGCTGCCGTCAGGGTATTCGAACCCAGGAGGGTCCAGGCCGAGCCGTCGGTCTCGACGCCGACGAAGCTGCTGCCGTCGGTGACGCGCCAGACCTCCCAGGTGGCCGTTCCCGTTCCGGTCGCGATGACGTCGATTCCGGTGATCCGGAGATCGCTGTTGGCCTCGACGTCGAACATCACGCCGTCCTGGCTGTTGTTGTAGTCAAGAGGCGTCGAGACGACGTACTGGGCCGAGAGCGTCGCCGAGACCGCGAGCAGCATCAAGACGACCACGAGGGATGGTTGCAGGGACTTTCGCATCAGGTCACTCCTTCACATGGGGGGATCGGGCACTGGCAAAGCGACAGCAGCGAAGGAGATCGGCGCCGTCCCTTCGCTGCCACAACTTTCTCGAACATAGGCGGCGTCGAAGGCATTGCAACGTCGATCCGCCGACAATCTCGCTGTTGGAACGGCAATTCACCGTCTCTTCATCGCGTGACTTGTACAGATTGAACCGAAGTCGCGAGACGGCCTGCGATCGTGACCGCGACGCACTCACCTGGGCTCCTCCTCAGGCGCGGCTGTCGCGGCCAGGCATGAAGCGCGCTCCGCCGGCGTCCGGAAGAGAGCCGCCGCGAGC
>JBFIHP010000809.1:0-1812 GCA_041601735.1 Planctomycetota bacterium
CGGCGCCCTGCGCAAGCTGATGGGCCATCTCCTACCGGACTGAGGAAGAGTTCGCTTTCGAGAGGGGATTCAAAGTGAGAGTAGCACCGCTCGTTCGTGGAACCGTTCTGCTGATGGTCTTCGTGTTGCCGTCCGGGTCGTGGGCGGAAGAAAAAGAGAAGAACAGCTGGGGTGATTGGGCCGTGGACCTGCGCTACCGGGCGGAGCTGGTGTCGGACGACAATCCGACATTCTCCGGTAAGGACGGCATCGCCTCGACGCTCCGGACGACCGCCCCATCGCGATCGTCCCCTGCGGCACGGCCAACGTCCTGGCCCGCGAGTTCGGTATTCCCCTTCGCGATCCCGGGGCGGCGATCGCGGCCCTGCTCTCGGGCTCGAGACGGGAGGTGGATGTCGGGCTCGTGAACGGCGAACCCTTCCTCGCCAACGTCGGCATCGGTTTCGAAGCGGACGTCGTCCACGAGCTCGACGCGCGGCGCCGAGCCCTGCCCGAGGGTCGCTCGATCTCGATGCTGAGCTACCTGCCGATCGGTCTCTCGCTCCTCGGGAGGCGCAAGAGCGCCGTCCTTCGGGTCACCATCGACGACGAGGAGCTCGACGAGACCTTTGCCGAGGTCGTCGTCTGCAACACCGCCAACTACGGCGGCGTCATGAGCCTCACGCCCGAAGCCGATTGCGGCGACGGCCTGCTCGATCTCTGCCTGCGCCGGCGCGGCGGTCGCCTCGCGGCCCTCCCCCACCTTGTCTCGGCGCTCACGCGATGGAAGGATCCCCGCGGGGTTCGGCGCGGTCGGGCCCGGCAGATCCGGGTGGACTGCGCCGCCGAGGCCATGGTCCAGGCCGACGGCGATCCGCGCGGTCGGACCCCCGTCACGATCGAACTGAGCGGAGGTCGCGCGATCTTCCTCGTTCCCGAAGGAGCCAAGAGATGAAGCCCGTACGCACCGTCCGTCACGACGACCTCGCCATCGGCCCCGAGGCCCCGCTCATGGTCCTGGCCGGTCTCTGCATCGTCGAGGACATGGAGACGACGCTGCGGCACGCGCGCTCGCTGAAGGAACAGGCCGCCGAACTGGCGGTGACCCTGGTCTTCAAGAGCTCCTTCGACAAGGCCAACCGCTCGTCGATCAAGAGCTTCCGCGGCCCCGGCATGGAGGCCGCCCTCGAGATCTTCACGGCGGTCCGCGAGGAGACCGGTCTCCGGATCGTCACCGACGTCCACGAGACCGCCCAGGTCGCGCGTGTCGCGGAGGTCGCCGACATCCTCCAGATCCCCGCCTTCCTCTGCCGCCAGACCGACCTCCTGGTCGCGGCCGCCGAGACCGGCAAGATCGTCAACGTCAAGAAGGGCCAGTTCCTCGCGCCCTGGGACATGAAGAACGTCGTCACCAAGATCGAGGAGACCGGCAGCGACAAGGTCGTCCTCACCGAGCGCGGCAGCTGCTTCGGTTACAACACGCTGGTCAACGACTTCAAGGGCCTGCCCTACATGCGCCACGAGCTGGGCGTGCCGGTGATCTTCGACGCGACCCACAGCGTGCAGGTGCCCGGCGGCCGCGGCACCTCGACCGGCGGCGACCGGACGATGATCCCCTACCTCGCGAAGGCGGCGGTGGCGGTGGGCATCGACGGCCTCTTCTTCGAGGTCCACGAGAATCCGGCCGTCGCCAAGAGCGACGCCGACAACGCCCTCCCCCTCGAGTCCTTCGGCCCGTTGATGAAGAAGCTCCTCGCCGTCCGCGCCGCCGCGCAGGACTAACCGAGCCTCGGAGCACTTCGGGTGCCGCGCAAGAAGAGCGCCGGCCTGACC
>JBFIHP010000810.1:0-1803 GCA_041601735.1 Planctomycetota bacterium
ACGGCAGCCGGATCGTGGCGATGTTCCTGCCCGAGCGGCTCCGGCAGGTCTACTACGGCTTCTCGATCCCCTTCATCGTGCTGCTCGCCGCGGTCTTCCTCTACTTCTACTTCGCCCATCCCGAGGCCATGATGGAGGCCTATCGCGGAGTCCTCCTCGACCTGCATGATGGGGTCCTGTCCCTCCTCGGATTCGTCGAGTGAAAGCATGAACCAGGCCGCGCGACCCGAGTACAAGATCGACCTGCACAACTTCGCGGGGCCGATGGATCTTCTGCTCTTCCTCATCCGCAAGGAGGAGGTGGACGTCTACGACATCCCGATCGGGCGCATCCTCGACCAGTACCTCGCCTACCTCGAGCTGATCAAGGCGGTGGACCTCGACGAGGCCGGCGACTTCCTGGTCATGGCCTCGACCCTCATGGTCATCAAGTCGAAGATGCTCCTGCCGGTCGAGGAGGTCGATCTGGCCGAGGAGCTCGACCCGCGCTACGAGCTGGTCCAGCAGCTCCTCGAGTACAAGAACACCAAGACCCACGCCCGCCTGCTCGATCAGGGCGCCCACGCCCGCGCCCGGCGGATCGGCCGCCCCGAGTCGGCGCGGCCTGAGCCGCGGGTGGAGGAGGACCGGACCCTGGAGGAGCTCCAGATCTGGGACCTCTTCCAGTTCTTCAGCAAGGTGGTCTCCGAGACCCGGATCGACGTCAAGAAGGACCGGGTCATCGAGGGCCGGGTCGTGCCCGTCCGCGACTTCGCCGCCCGCATCGAGCGCCGCATCCTGGAAGGCGGCCCGGTCTTCCTCTCCGAGCTCGTCCACAAGGATCTCCCCCGCGGCGAGATCCTCGGCTTCTTCCTGGCCGTGCTGCTCCTGGTCAAGACCCAGGCCATCGGCATCGTGCAGTCCGGCACCTTCGGCGACATCCGTCTCATGCCCAAGGAGCTCGGTCGCGACGACGTCGAGCAGGAGATCGAGCTCGAGGACGACTTCCGCGACTAGCGCGGAGCGGCTCGGGCTGGACAGTCTCCCTGATTCTCGACAGGATCGATCGTCGGCCGTCGTCGAAGGCCGATCACCGCCAACGAGGAGTCCCCATGTCGCCCATAACACGCCTCCTGGCCCTGCCCGTCGTCCTTCTGGCCTGTGCCTGCACCACGAGCTACGAGGGGGACTCCAGGAACAAGGACCCCGAAGGCAACGAGCGGGTCATGGTGCTCTATCGCATCGACGTCGATCCCAAGGCCGTGGCGGCCGGGGCGCCCCTGATCTTCAACGAGCCGCCGCCGCAGAACACCTTCGGCATGATCCGACGGGCGCAGGGCTTCTTCAGCGTCAGCGATTCCGGCTTCTGCCGGATCGAGGTCAAGGTCGCCGAGCCGGTCGTCGCCCTCGACGGCCGCCGCGAGGAACAGGTCTACACGCTCCTGAAGTTCTTCGGTCGGGCCTCGGACGACGGCGATCGCGCCACGACCATGTCGGGCGAGGACGTGAACGTGCAGTCGAACAGCCAGGCCGACGTGGTGAAGTTCTACGAGCGCGGGCGAAACAAGATCTCGGTGCAGGCCTTCGTCGGCGGCAAGCCCACCGCCTACATCCTGCACTTCCACCACGCAGCGGTCCCGCGTCGTGACGTTCCCGTGCCCTGGAAGGCCGGCAACAACTGACGCGGCGGGGTTTCGCCCGAGCGCCCCGAGGAGCGCCGGTCGGACAGACCGGCATTTCCTTGCCCCGCGAGCAACGATGGCCGGTCTATCTGACCGGCGCTCCTGCGGCATTTCCTTGTCCCGCGCGCAAGAGCCGGTCTAT
>JBFIHP010000811.1:0-1802 GCA_041601735.1 Planctomycetota bacterium
GGCGCCAGCACCAGTCTCGCCTTCGGCAATCCGGACCGCAGGGCGCAAGCCGCATCCAGCAAGATCTCGTCCTCGCCCTCGTGGGTGGACCCGCCGAGGAGGACGGGTTCGGCCCCGAAACCGAGGTCGTGGCGGAGTTTCCGGCCCGGATCCTCCGCCGCGATCGCGGGGAGGTTATCAACTTTGATGCTGCCGGTCACGCGAATCCGCGCCTCGTCGAGGCCCAGATCGGCGAAGCGTCGGGCCTGGGCCTCGTTCTGGACGGCGACGAGCCGGACCGGGTCGAGCAGGCTCGGCAGGAAGCGGCGGAGGCGGCGCAGACCCCTGGTCGAGGACTCCGAGACCTTGCCGTTCACGACCGCGACCGGCAGGCCCCGGCGCCGGCACTCGTCGAGGAGGCGCGGCCAGACCTCGAGCTCGACCAGGACGAGGAGATCGGGGCGCAGGGCCTCGAGCGCGCGGCCGACCGGGCCCTTCAGGTCGTAGGGGCAGTGGAAGAGCCGCCGGTCGGGGTAGGTCCTGCGGGCGACCTCCATCCCGGCGACGGTGGTCGTGGAGATCAGGACCTCGTGACCGGGCCGGGCGGCGGCGAGTCCGGCGACGAGAGCCCGGGCGGCCAGGATCTCACCCACCGAGACCGCATGGACCCAGATCGTCGGGCGCTCGAGACGCGCGGGAAAGCCCCGGCTCCGGGCCCGGGCCGGCGCGACCGGACGTCCGGCGAGCCGGCGGCGCAGGCGGTAGACGGGCAGCGCGAGCGAGAGGACCAGGGAGTAGAGACCGAGGACGAGCGCGGTCATCGGCGCCTCACGGAGCTCCGGTCTCGGAGAGCGATCGCTGCGGCGAGCCGGCTCGACCGGAACGGCCTTCGTCGCTCCTCGAGCTTCCGATGCCGGCCTGTCGGGCCGGCGCGTCGAAGATCAGGCCTCGACGCCGTGACACTTCTTGTACTTCTTGCCGCTGCCGCAGGGGCAGGGGTCGTTGCGCCCCACCTTCTCCTCCTTGTGGACGAAGGGCTTGGCCGGCTTGGAAGCCTGGTCGCGCTTGATCGCCGCCTCGTTCGCCGCGCGGCTCGACTCGTACTGACCGAACTGCTGGTGGCTGGCCTCCTGACCCTGCCAGACGTCCTTGGCCGGTGCCTCGGCCTCCTCCCTGCGGATCTCGACGCGGAGGATGAGGTCGGTGACCTCCTCACGGATCGCCTGGATCATCGCGTCGAAGAGCTCGTAGGCCTCGCGCTTGTACTCGATCTTCGGGTCGATCTGGGCGAAGCTGCGCAGTCCGATGCCGGACTTGAGCGCGTCCATGTTCGCGAGCTGTTCCTTCCACTTGACGTCGAAGGCGTTGAGCAGGAGGTAGCGCTCGAGGATCAACATGCGCTCCTCGCCGCTCTTCTGGTAGCAGTCGTCGTAGGCCGCGCGAAACTCGCCCTCGATCTGGTCCTGGATGGCGTCGATGTCGCGCTCGTTCGGGTCGATCTTGATCTCACGACCGCTCTTGCGCTGGAACCAGGTGCGGAGGCCGTTGAAGTCCCACTCGGCCGGGTCCTCGGAACCGACGTAGAGATCGACTGCGGTGGTGGTCACCTCGTTGAACATCGACTCGACGAGCTCGCGGAGCCCTTCGCCCATCAGGATCTGATGGCGGCGCGAGTAGACGAGCGTGCGCTGCTCGTTCATCACGTCGTCGTATTCGAGCAGGTTCTTGCGGATCTCGAAGTTGTGCTCTTCGCGTTTCTTCTGCGCGGCCTCGATGCGCCGCGTGACCAGGCGGCTTTCGATGCGTTCGCCTTCCTTCATCCC
>JBFIHP010000812.1:0-1800 GCA_041601735.1 Planctomycetota bacterium
GGCCCAGGACGCCATCGACGAGGAGGAGGCCGAGAAGGCCGCGAAGCAGCTCCTGACCGGAGCCTTCAGCTTCGACGACTTCCTGCGCATGCTCCAGATGATCAAGAGCATGGGGCCGGTGAAGGACCTCCTGAAGATGATCCCCGGCATGTCGGGGAAGATGGAAGCCCTCGACGGCATGGACGATCGCGAGTTCTACAAGGCCGAGGCGATCATCCAGTCCATGACGCCGCAGGAGCGCGTCCAGCCCGAGATCCTCAACATGTCGCGGCGCGAACGCGTCGCCCGCGGCTCCGGCGTCACCCTGGAGCAGGTTCACAATCTGGTTCGCGGCTTCAAGCAGATGGGAAGCCAGATGAAGCAGATGAAGAAGGCCGGACTCCTGGGTCGCATGATGGACCCGATGAAGGCCATCAAGAAGGACAAGATGAAGGAGGTCAAGGAACTCGAGTCGCAAGGCAAGAGCGTCCTCGGTCTCCCCGAGTTCCGGTCGATGAGACGACAGAAGAGCGTCTCCGGCGGGAAGCGCAAGAAACGAAAGTGATAGCCACCGGCCCGGGATCGTCCCGAGCCTGCAATTGGAGCAGTTGACAACATGGCCACCGTCATCCGTTTGACCCGTCGCGGTCGTCTGAACGCCCCCTTCTACCGCATCGGCGTCTTCGACACGCAGACCCGCCGCGACGGCGCGGCGATCGAGAACCTCGGTTTCTACAACCCGCTGGCCGCCGGCGAGGTGAAGCGCCTCGAGCTCGACGTCGAGCGCGTGAAGTACTGGCTCAGCGTCGGCGCCACACCCAGCGAGACCGTGCGTTCCTTCATGAAGGAGCACGAGATCACCTGGGATCGTTCGGCCGGCCGCCACGCCCGCAACCAGAAGCGCAGCAAGAAGCGCCTGGCCGCCGAGAAGAAGAGCGGCAAGGTGCACGGCAAGGCGAAGCGCAAGCAGGCCGAAGCCGCGAAGGCCAAGGCCAAGGCTTGAACCCTCGGGCCTCGACCGCGAGGCCGAGGTCTCGCAGGGGCCCTGGACCCCGTAGGAGCCGCCGCGCTCGCTCGAGCGCACCGGTCCGTGGCGTCGCGCAGCGCGCGGCGAGAGGGAGTGAAGCGACGTCGTGACCCTGAAGAGCGAACTATCGAAGGTCGTCGGCCTTCTCGAGCGCAAGTACGGCGGGGTGACCAGCCTCGACCGTGACAACCCGCTCGACCAGCTGATCGTCCTCATCCTGTCCTCCGCGTCGAATCAGAAGAAGGCGATCGAGGCCCTGGAGGGCCTGCGCGGCCGCTTCGTGGACTGGAACGAGGTCCGCGTCACCGCCCTTCACGACATCGACAAGTCGATCTCCTCGCTCGGCGTCAAGGCGCTCGAGGGGAAGGCCTCGGTGATCCGCGACGTTCTCGGCGCGATCTATGCCCGCTTCAACAAGGTCGATCTCGACTTCTGCCTGGAGAAGGGCGACAAGCAGAACGTCCGTCGGCGCGAGCGACTGTTCAACTACCTCGCCGAACGTTCTCCCGCCTTGCCCGCGCTGATGACCTGTTACTTCGACGACCGCCGCGCAAACGTGCTGGTCAACGGGTCGCTCGGTCGCATGCTCGGCCGCCTCGGGCTGTTCAAGAAGGGCCACACCCCGGCGAAGATGCGCAAGGACATCGAAGCGACGCTCGACGAGGGCGAGCGCCTCGTCTTCCTCTGGGGCGCCTGGCAGGTCGCGGAGGGGCTCTGCCATCGCAGCCAGCCCGACTGCCGCGACAGTACAAGTCGACCGCACGGATCCGTTGGGCCGGTGCGGCCGAGAGAGA
>JBFIHP010000813.1:0-1788 GCA_041601735.1 Planctomycetota bacterium
CCCGGGGAGGCCGGCCAGGTCGATGACTTCATGGCCGCGGCGCGCGACATCGCCGAGTCGGACCAGGCGCTGCCGTTTCCGGTGCTCCTCGATCCCGATCTGAAGGCGGTCCAGTCCTTCAACATCCGGGCGGACATGTCCCTTCCCGCCACCTACATCTTCGACGGCAACGGCAAGATGCGCTGGGGTTACGTCGGCGAGAAGCCGCACGAGCGGCCGAACGTCGACGTCATCATCCGGGAGCTCCGGAACCTGGCCCGAGGAAGCTGATCACTTGAGTCCGAGCGACATCGAACCGACGCTGCCCGACGACGATCGCGACGACCGATCGAGCGACGAGAAGTCCCGGTCGGATCAGGAGAAGGAGACGACGGCCATTCCGCGCTTCGACCCGGGCGGCGGTCGGACGGAAAAGACCGTCGTCGCCGGGCCGAACGAAGACGTCGTGCCCGGCTACCAGATGGTCTCGAAGCTGGGCGAAGGCGGCATGGGCGTGGTCTACAAGGCCGTGCAGCGCAGCCTCAACCGTGAGGTCGCGCTCAAGATCATGAAGAGCCTCGGTGACGACGAGTCCTTCGTCGCCCGGTTCCGACGCGAGGCGATCACCGGTGCGCGGCTGAATCACCCCAACATCGTGGGCGTCTACGACCACGGTCAACATCAGGGGTCGGTCTACCTCGTCCTGGAGTTCGTGCGGGGGCGCAACTGCGCCGAGCTCCTCGACGAGATGAAGCGTCTGCCCCTCAAGGACGCGCTCGAGATCACGAGGGGCGCCGTTCTCGGGCTCAGCCACGCCCATCACGAAGGCGTGATCCATCGGGACATCAAGCCGGCGAACCTGATGGTGGTCGAGGGCGTCAGCGGCGATGCCCGGCGTCGGAGCCGGCAGATCACCAAGGTGGCCGACTTCGGTCTGGCGCGCCTGCACGACAGCCGCGAGGATCCCGACCACCAGGATCTGACCCAGGCCGGAAGCGTGATGGGGACGCCCGGCTACATGGCACCCGAACAGGCGCTCGGCAAACCGGTCGACTTCAGGGCCGACATCTACAGCCTGGGCTCGACGCTCTACTGCCTGATCACCGGGGCGAAGCCCTTCCAGGGCAACACCGTGGTCGAGTTGCTGCACAAGAAGATGAACGAGTTCGCCCTCGACCCGCGCGACCTCGTCGAAGACGTGCCCGAGGGCGTGGTCCGCGTCATCGATCGGATGATGGCGAAGAACGCCGACGACCGCTATCAGTCCTACGAGAACCTCCTTCACGATCTCGACAAGCTCCTCGGTGGTGAAGAGCCGGCCACCGCACCGGTCGAGGCGCATTCCCGGAGCATCGGGCCGCCGATGGGCAAGACCATCGCGGTTCCGGAGCAGGGCGGAGCGCGGAGCGGCGAATCGTCGATCCTCCGGCCGCCAAGGTCCAGGTCCGGCAAGCTGGCCCTCGCGGGCCTGCTCATCGTGGCCGTGGTCGCGGTCACGGGCTTCGCGATCTTCGGCGGCAAGGGCGAACCCGACGACGCTCCGCCGGCACTGGCCGCGATCACGAAGGACCTCGAAGGCTGGGCGACCCAGGGGCACGAGTCATTCCTGGAGTCTGCGGGCCGCAACTGGCAGAGCCTCGACGCGGCGCTCGCCGGGGCGGGAACGGCCGAGGCGGAGGAGCTGCGGAGCGCCTTCCGCAGGCGCCTGACCGCGGCGCTCGAGGCGACGACGACCACCGCGATCACCGGGCTGGAGGAACGCTGGCAGGATCGGGCGTGGTCGCTGCTCGGCGCGGACTGCGCCGCGCG
>JBFIHP010000814.1:0-1788 GCA_041601735.1 Planctomycetota bacterium
ACCCCGGCCGATGGCCATGCTCTCCATCACCCTCTCCGCGGCGCGTCCCAGGGCGTCGAGACGGTTGCGTTCGGAGTCGTCCTGGAGAATGAGGGGCGCCGCGCCGCTCCTCCGCGCCGCCCGCCAGGCGCCGAGACTCGAGACGCCCGAGACCAGAAGGCGCCGCAGGAGAGGGAGACGGTCGTGAAGCAGGTGGAAGAGATGCAACTCGGCGGCCGGACGTCGCCAGTCGGGTTGACCGAGACCGAGGGCCTCGGCGTAGTAGGTCGCGTCAACCCCCTCGACCCCGGGCGGCGCCGGGATATCGCCCAGCGCTTCACGCGCGCTCCGCCAGTCCCGTCCCGCCTCGCCCCGGGCCGCCGCGAGGTCGATGATCTCGAGGCGGGCGGCCTTCGCGTCCTGTGCCAGCCGCTCGAGGAAGGCCAGATCGTGCGGGTCCGCGGTGAAGTAGAAGATCTGGCGCCCTGCTGCCGCCTCCTGGAGGAGCACCTCGGCGATGGCGGCGAAGCGTGCGGGATCGGCGCTGGCCAGGACCTCATCGAGGAGGAGCGGGATCTTCTCGTCCTGCTCGATGCTGGCGAGGAAGGCGATGCGGGCTGCCATCAGCAGCTGGACCCGGGTGCCGTCGGAGAGTTCCTCAAGCGCTCGCAACCGATTGCCCGCGTTCTCCCGCGCCGCCAGGCCGCCGTCCGTCACCTCCAGGCTCCAGGCGTTGCGCGTGAAGCGAGCGAAGAGCCGGCGTGACTCTTCCAGCACCCTGGATTCGACCCGCTCATCGATGTCGTCGGCGAGCCGGTCCAGAAGGAGCAGCCGGATCTCGGCGCCGAGGGCCTCCTCACGGCGGGCGGCGAGGACCTCGCGGGCCCGGTCGCGCTCCGCCAGCGCATCCTCCAGGCTTCGGCCTTCGAGTGCATCCTCGATGCGGGTACGGATGGCGGTGGCCGTCTCCCGGTGCTCATCCAGCTTCGCGGCGAGCGCCCTCGCGGCGTGTTCCTCGTCGTCGAGGGTGACGGCATCCAGCGCCAGGATCTCGGGCTGCTCGACGAGCTTCGCCCGCTCGACGTCGATCACGGCATCGAGGTTTCCCAGCTCGGTGAGGAGATGACCCCGTCGTTCCGCCGCCTCGACCAGCGCCCGGAAGCCGCCCTCGTCGTCGGCGGCGAGGCCCAGGGGGAGATGGAAGTCGCGCAGGGCCTTCTCGGCCGCGGCGACCGCCTCCTCGCAGACGGCGACCCGACGCCGATGGTCCTCTCGATTGCGCAGGAGACCCTCGAGGCGATCGTGCTCGTTCTGCAGGCGACGCAGGCTCGGCACGAGGTCGTCGAGGTCTTCGGCGAGGCGAGCGCCGACCAGTTCCGCGAGTTCGCGTGCCTCGTCGCTCGAGCGATCGAGTTCCTCGTCGATCGCGTCTCGTCGGGCCTCGGCCGCCCGACCTTCATCGCGCCGCCGGCGGAGCCGGACGATCCGCTCGAGGTGGGCCACGGAGGCCAGCGGCAGCTCCTCGTCGGGATCGATGCCGTGACGCCGCAGCAGGGCTTCGAGTTCGTCGCGCATCTCGTCATCGCGCCGGCGCAGGCGGTCGATCTCGGCATCGAGCTCGGCGCGGACGCCCATCTTCAGGTCGGTCCACTCGGCGGCCGCGACGCGCTCGCGCAGGACCTTGCGCGCTCGCCGGACCGATGTCGGGTCGAAGGCGACGTCGAGACCGGTCTCCGCGTTCAGGTAGTCCCGGCGCGCCGCCTCGAGCACCCGACCGGTCCGCGCCAGGGCGGCCAGCTCGGCCATGAG
>JBFIHP010000815.1:0-1780 GCA_041601735.1 Planctomycetota bacterium
CCGCGCGCGGGTTCTTCTCGAAGGCCTCGATGAAGCCGCTCTTCTCGACCACGCGCGTGACCAGTGCGGAGGGGCGGTCGTCGATCGCCTCCCGCAGCTTGCGGGTGAGCTCGACGAATCGGAGCAGGGCCGTGCCGGCGCGCTTGGTGAAGGCACCCTTCCAGTTGCCCGGCTCGAGCAGGAAGTCGCCGGTGGCCATCCCGCGCCGGGCCGCGAGCTCGTCGAGCTGAAGGACGGTCTTGTCGCCGATGCCGCGCGGCGGGGTATTCAGGATGCGACCGAGCGAGACGCGATCGCGGGGGTTGAGCAGGAAGCGCAGCCAGGCCACGAGGTCCTTCACCTCCTTGCGCTTGAAGAACTCGAGCCCGCGCAGCACCTGGTAGGGGACTCCCGCCGAGATGAAGGCGCGTTCGAGCGGCAGGGACAGCGAGTTGAGGCGATAGAGCACCGCCATGTCCTGACGGCGGACGCCGGAGGCCGCGAGCTCGGCGATGCGATCGACGACCGCGCGGGCCTCCTCGACCTCGTCGAGCACGCGGCGGATCACGATGGGCTCGCCGCGATCGCGCTCCGACCAGAGCTGCTTGTCGTCGCGCCGGGAGTTGTAGCGGATCACCGCCGAGGCGGCCTCGAGGATGACGTTGACGCTGCGGTAGTTCTGCTCGAGCCTGACCGTTTTCGCCTCCGGGAATTGGGTCGGGAAGTCGAGGATGTAGGAGATGTCGGCGCCGCGCCAGGCGTAGATGCACTGGTCCGGGTCGCCGGTCACGCAGACGTTCTTCTCCGGGCCCGCCAGCGCCGTCACCAGGCGATACTGGGCCTCGTTCACGTCCTGATACTCGTCGACCAGGAGGTGGCTCCAGCGCGACTGCGCGCTGGCGCGGATCTCCTGATCCTCCTCGAGCAGGCGCACCGGTGCGGCGATGAGGTCGTCGAAGTCGAAGGCGTCGGCCTGGGCAAGCTTCTCCTCGTAGAGCCGGAAGATGCGGGCGGCGTCGCGTTCGCGGTCGGAGACGGCGCTCTCCTGCGCGGCCTCGGGGCCGAGCAGCCTGGTCTTGAAGCCGGCGATGATCTCGATCTGATCGCGCGGCGGATGCGCCTCGCGGTCGAGCCCCAGCTCGTCGAGGCAGGCCTTGATCGTCGATTCCGAATCGGCACGGTCGTAGAGGGTGAAGGACTCGCTGCGCCCGAGTCGATCGCCGTAGTCCCGGAGGAAGCGGGCGCCGAAGGCGTGGAATGTGCAGACGGTGACGCCGACCCGGCCGATCATGGCCTGCACGCGCTCGAGCATCTCCCGCGCCGCCTTGTTGGTGAAAGTGACCGCCAGTATCGTGTCCGGCGCGATGCCGCATTCGATCATCCGGGCGATCCGCCGGGTGATGACGCGGGTCTTCCCCGAGCCGGCGCCGGCGATCACGAGCAGGGGGCCGCGGAGGTGGTCGACGGCCTCGCGCTGCGCAGGATTCAGGCCCTCGAGGACCACGCTTTCGGGGGACATGCGAAGATTCTAAGAGCTCGGGTTGCGAGGTCAAGCAAGCATGGATTCGCTCGGACTCTGGTTGACGCTGCCCTTCGTCGCGGCCCTCATCGGCTGGTTCACCAACTTCCTCGCCGTGCGGATGATCTTCCGTCCGCGCCGGCCGATCGGCTTCGGACCCCTGAAGATCCAGGGCCTGCTGCCGAAGCGGAAGGCCGAGTTCGCCCACAGCATCGGCTTCGCGCTCTCGATCCTCTTCCTCGGCCTGCTCTACCGCGGCGTCGAGACGCAGCGCGGCTGGCG
>JBFIHP010000816.1:0-1769 GCA_041601735.1 Planctomycetota bacterium
CCCTCCTGGGCCCAGGAGCTGCCGGAGCTCGACTAGGCTCCCGTGGTGCCCGCGGTCGAGGCGCTCGATGCCGGTCTGGAGCTCGGCGGGCGCTTCAGGCTCCGCTTCGAGTTCGAGGTCCTGGAAGACCTGGATCGCCCCTACTCGATCCTCGTGGCCCTGCGCTCGAACGGCGTCGAGGTGCTGCGTCGCGACCACGCGCCCGCGCGCGCCACCACCACCTGGAAGCAGGACGAGAAGATCGTCTACGAGATCGACACCCTCTTCCCGGTCGATGCGCCTCTCGGCGACGACCCCGACATCGAGATCGCCGTCGCCTTCCGCGATCTGCTCGCGAAGAAGACCCTGCCGCCCAACGGGCTCTTTTCCGACCGGGCGGGCTTCGCGGTCTGCGGTCGGATGAAGCGGCCGCCCCTGCCGGCACTCGACTCTCCCGAGTCGATCGAGCTGCGGCTCGAGCGCGGCAAGGCGCTGGCCAAGGCCGGCCGGAAAAGCGAGGCCTTCGACTACCTCGACCAGGCCTTCCGCGTGGCCGAGGACGATCCCACGAAGCGACGATTCCGCGACGCGATCCTCGCCATCGGCCCCTTCGAGGCGCGGCAGATCAACGACGTCGAGCGCGGCGTCGTGGCCGCTCGGATCGCCGACGAGAAGACCCGCTATCTCCGCCAGGTCAGCGGCCGGATGTTCGATCGCGGCGCCTACCACGGAGCCATCGCGATCCTCGAGGAGATCGGGGGCACGCTCGAGGAGGCCGGCGGCGCCGCGGTGATCGGCGCGGTCGACGACGCGCAGCGCGCCCAGAAGAGCATCCAGGACGCGAAGCGCGCCATCGTCGAGCGCATGAGCGACGAGGAACGCGCGACGGCCCGCCGGCTCCGCGACCAGGCCAAGAGCGAGACCGCTCTCCTCGACACCGCGCGCAGGGAATTCAAGAAGGGCGAGCACGCCATCGCCCGCTACCTCGCCCGCGAGATGCGCATGGTCGAGGACGACAAGCTGCGCCGCGACGCCTACCGGCTGCTCGACGAGGTCGAGAAGACCATGCTCGAGGCGATGCCCGCCGCCGAACGCCGCGAGGTGGACGACGCGGTCGATCATCCCGCCTGGTCGCGCCTGACGACGAGAGTGGCCCAGAACTTCGTGTTCATCGGACCCGAGCGCCTGGTGAACGGCATCGCGGACGACTCGATCCTGCGCTTCGACCTCTCCTACATCATCCTCACCGACCTCTTCGGCCGCCGGCCCAATCCGGAAGGCGACCGCGTGACGGTCTTCTTCAAGGAGCTCTGGGACTTCGGCGGCGCGACCGGCGGGGGCAAGCAGATCAACGTCGGCCGGGCCGACCCGAACGAGCGGCGCCAGCGCGTGGACACGGGTCTCTACTATCACGAACTGACCCACTGCATCGACGACACGACGCCCACGCTCCCGGGCTGGCGCGAGGGTCTGGCCGACTTCGGCGCCGCCTGCGCCCTCGAGCTGGTCGGGCAGGTCGATCAGGCCGTGGCGGCTCGCAAGCGCTACCGCGAGGCCTTCAAGGAGGACTACCTCGACCGCGACCTCGAGTACTGGCGCATCCAGGAGTACGCCCCCAGCGCGGGCTTCTTCTGCCACTTCCTCGAGCGCTACTGTCGCGGCGAGCGCGACCTGCATGACTGGCAACCCTATCGCCGCTTCTTCCGGGCGCTCCGGGCCGACGGTCCGCGCGACGGCCGCACTCCGGGGGTGATCCGGGCGATCGCGAGGCTCTACGTCCGTCTCTTCGA
>JBFIHP010000817.1:0-1762 GCA_041601735.1 Planctomycetota bacterium
CATCCCGGCCGGCACCTTCGGCGCCTTCCAGGCCGTCGTCGCCGACGGTTTCGGGGGGCTCTTCCTGAGCAACGCCGTCGTCTTCGACATCGTCCTGCCCTGACCGGAGCGGGCGGCCGCCGACGAGCAGGGAACGGGGCCCGTGTGCTGCTGAAGGGCTCGCCGCGGGATCAACGGGCGCTCCTGGGTTGCGCGCCGGACGAGGGGCCGCGCCTCCTCGGCCGCCGGGCCGCCGGTCTCGACGGCTGTCATCTCTTCCACCTGAAGCGGGCCGCGCCGGCGGCCGACCTCGAGCGCGCGCGGTCGGCGATCGCGCCCGACGGGATGATCTGGGTCTCATGGCCGAACAAGAGCTCGAAGGTCGCGACCGAGCTGACCGAGGACGTCCTGCGCGAGCTGGCGTTCCCGCTCGGCCTGGTCGACGTCAAGGTCTGCGCGGTGACCGAGGTCTGGTCGGGCCTGAAGCTCGTGATCCGGAAGGAACTCCGTTGAGGGGTCGGCGTCAATCTTTGCGCCCCCCGCTCTCCGGGTGCTAGCCTCTCGCTCGCACGAGGAGTACAGACGATGAACGAGAACAGGGTCTGGCTGGTCACGGGGGCGGCATCGGGGCTGGGGCGGGCGCTCGCGGAACGCGTGATTGCCGGCGGCGATCGTTTGGTCGCCTGCTCGCGACGTCCCGAGGCGCTCGCCGATCTCGAAAGCGGGGCCGAGGACCGCGTGCTCGCGGTCCGGCTCGATGTGACCGATCCGGATCAGTGCGCGGCCGCCGTCGCCGCGGCCCGCGAGCGTTTCGGGCGCATCGACGTCCTCGTGAACGGCGCCGGCGTCGGCCTGCATGGGCCGCTCGAGAACCTCGACGAGGCGATGATCCGCCGGCAGCTCGAGGTGAACTACCTCGCGCCGACGCGACTCATCCGCGCCCTCTTGCCCGAGATGCGCGAACGGCGATCGGGTCGCATCGTCAACATCGTCGCGATCGCCGCCGAGAACCCCGAGCCCGGCTTCTGCGCCTACGCCGGAGCGAAGGCCGCGCTGTCCTCGCTCTCCGACACCCTCGGGCTCGAGCTGGCTCCGCTCGGCATCTCGGTGATCGCCGTGCAGCCCGGCCCTTTCCGCACCGAGTTCATCTCGAACTCGGTCGACTTCGTGGCGGGGCACGAGGACTACGCGCCCTCGGTCGGGCTCTTTCGCGCGACGCTCGAGAAGATCGACGGCAAGCAGCCGGGCGATCCCGCACGCGCGGCCGAGGTGATCCACGAGGCGGCGATCAGCGACGATCCCCCGCGCCGGCTCCATCTCGGGACCTACGCCCACGTCACCGCGCGGCGGGGACTGGAGGCGCGGATGAAGGAACTCGAGGACTGGAAGGACCGCGCGAGGCGGCTCGAATTCGACCCCCGCCGGGGCTGAGGGGCGACGCCGGAAGCGGGGATCGCTATCCTCGGCGCGGAGGATGCGATGATCGACGACCCCGCCGCGCGCCGGCTGCCGATCCTGCTCGGGCTTCTGGCCGGCCTCGCCGCGCTGGCACTCCTGCTCTACGGGCCGATTCCCCAGGACCTGGAGTACCACTGCTTCGCCGACGGTCGGCGGATGCTGGGCATCCCGAACTTCTGGAACGTCGTCTCGAACCTGCCCTTCGTGCTGGTCGGCATCCTCGGGCTGGGGCAGTTGCGGGCCATGCAGCCGCACCTGCCGGTACCCGCCTGCCTGCTGTACTGCCTCGGCGTGATCCTCGTCGGCGCCGGCTCTGCCTATTACC
>JBFIHP010000818.1:0-1748 GCA_041601735.1 Planctomycetota bacterium
AAGGGGAGGGGGCGCCGTGTTATCCTCCGCGGCCACGATGGAGGAGACGGACATGAGCGACGAGCTGAGCAGCTACCAGAATCCGCTGGTGGAGCGCTATTCGAGCCCCGAGATGACCGGACTGTTCTCGCCCCGGAAGAAATTCGGCACCTGGCGGCGGCTCTGGATCGCCCTGGCCGAGGCGGAGAGCGAACTTGGCCTCGACATCGAGAAAGGGCAGATCGAGGCCCTGCGCGGGACTGTGGACGAGATCGACTTCGGTCGCGCCGCCGCCTTCGAGAAGGAGCTGCGCCACGACGTGATGGCGCACGTCCACACCTGGCGGGAGCAGTGCCCCGAGGCCGGCGGCATCATCCATCTCGGCGCCACCAGCTGCTACGTGACCGACAACACCGACGCGATCATCCTGCGCGAAGGCCTCGAGATCGTCCTGCGGCGACTCCGTACCGTCATCCGCAACCTCGCGAAGTTCGCGCTCGAACAGGCCGAGCGTCCGACCGTCGGCTACACCCACTTCCAGCCCGCGCAGTTCACCACGGTGGGCAAGCGCGCTGCGCTCTGGTTGCAGGACTTCGTGCTCGACCACGAGGAGCTCGAGCAGGCTCTCGGCGCCCTGCGCTTCCGCGGCGTGAAGGGCACCACCGGCACCCAGGACAGCTTCATGAAGCTCTTCGACGGCGACGAGGCGAAGGTCGATGAACTCGATCGGCGCGTCACCGAGAAGATGGGCTTCGACCGCCGCTTCATCGTCACCGGACAGACCTACACCCGGAAGATGGACAGCCGCGTGCTGTCGGCCCTGGCCGCGATCGGTCAGACCGCGCACAAGTTCTCGAACGACCTCCGGCTCCTCTGCCATCTGCGCGAGATCGAGGAGCCCTTCGAGAAGAAGCAGATCGGCTCTTCCGCCATGGCCTACAAGCGCAACCCGATGCGCTCGGAGCGCATCGGCTCGCTGTCGCGCTGGCTCATCTCCATGTTCGAGAACGCGGCCTACACCCAGGCGACGCAATGGCTCGAGCGCAGCCTCGACGATTCGGCCAACCGCAGGCTCAGCATCCCGCAGGCCTTCCTCGCCGCCGACGCGATCCTGCTCATCACCGCCAACGTGACCGCCGGTCTGGTCGTGCGCGAGGCCGTCATCGCCCGTCACCTGAAGGAACACGTCCCCTTCATCGCCAGCGAGGAGCTGATGATGAAGGCGGCCGCGCGCGGCGGTGACCGACAGGAACTGCACGAGGTGATTCGCAACCACGCGATCGCGGCGGCGGAGAAGATGAAGAACGAGGGCGGCGAGAACGACTTCCTCGAGCGCCTCATGGACGACCCGGCCTTCTCGCTCGACCGCGCCGAGGCCGAGGCCCTGCTCGAGCCCGGGCGCTTCATCGGTCGGGCCCCCGCGCAGGTCCGCGACTTCATAAAGGCGGAGGTCGAACCGCTGCTGGCCCGTCACCCCGACGAGGGCGACGCGAAGGTCGAGCTGCGCGTCTGATGCGCGATGACCTCCCTCGGGTCGGGCTGTCTACCCACTGGAACGGGACGCGTTGTCCGGATCTCGGCGCGGCCGTCGACGAAATCGTCGGCCTCGGTGTCGGGCTCCTGGAGATCGGCTTCGGCGGAGCCGCCGGCGACCCGGGTCTCGCGGCGGCGGCCCTCGAGCGTCACCGGGCCCGATGCCACGGCCTGACCATCCAGCGTCCGGAGGTCGAGCGCTTCCTCGTCCCTCATCTGCTCCAGGTCGATACCCA
>JBFIHP010000819.1:0-1743 GCA_041601735.1 Planctomycetota bacterium
CGACATAGCCGTTGCTCGGCACGAACTGGATGATCCGGGCTCCGGCATCCCGGAGTCGCGTCAGCCAGGCGTCGCGCACGGGCGCATGAAACTGGATGATGTAGAGCAACGCATTCGGGTCGAGCGAGGGCGCGACCGGATCGCCGTAGGTCAGGTCCAGGGGCAGGCGCCCGAGACTCGACGTCCGTTCTGCGGCATCGATCCGGTAACCGTTGAAGGCCATGAGATCGTACTCGTCGCGGACGCGCAGACCGCTGGCGATGATCCCGTCGCGACCGCCGAAGGGCGACTCGGTCACGAATGCGACCTGGAAGGACCCGTAGTCCTCGACCTTCTGAACCGCACCGAGTGCGGCGAGGGCGCCGAGCACTTCGGCCTCGTCGGCCAGGATCACGACCTTGTGGATCGGTCCGGGACCGACGTGACGAGCGGGCAGGCCTCGCCCCAGGTCCTGGGCCCCGACAGGAGCGAGAGCCACGATGAGGAGACTGAGCACGAGGAGTGGACGGAGGATCTTCGACACGGTAGGACCTCACTCGGATCTTGCGGCAAACGGCTTCGGCGACAGGACATCTTAGGGGATCCCCCCCTCGCCGCGCATCATCGAAAGGGGTCACTCCGGTCCGAAAGTCCCGGCCCGCCCGGTCCGTCTCATTCCGAGACCGACCGATCTCAGGCCGCCGTGTGGGATGAGGTCGCCGTTCGCGGCGCCGTCACTCCGCTGGAATCGTGACGACCGGGCCGACGGCAACGCCCTCGGCGGTGAACAGCCGGGCCTTCAGACACCTGCCCTTGCGCGGCTTCAATCGCTCGCCGGCGGCTCTCGACTTCGCGGTCGGCGCCTCGCCGTCGTCGCTCACGCGAATCACGAGGTCCTTCGCCGGGGTCGAGAGCCGGAGCAGGCCGTCCATGCGTTCGACCGTGATCGCGGGGGTGACCAGCTCGAGCTCGCCGAAGCGGGCCTTGCCGGGTTTCTCGATCGCCAGATGGAGGTAGCGGGCCGCGACGAGGGCACCGAGATCGATCGAGTCGGCCTCGTCCGCGAGCTCGAATGCGGTCGCTTCGTGGCGGAAGCCGGATGGAGAGTCGGCGAAGGAGACGTGCAGCTTCTCCGGACGATGCCGACCGAGGAAGCGGAGGCCGCTGAAGCGCTGCGGAGCACCCATGTCGATCATCACCATGAAGGGCGGCTCGGGGGCGCCCTCCCCGCGATCCGGCTGCCAGGGCGAATCCGGATCGCCGTCGATGAGCGCCGCGGCCCGCGCGATCGCGTCCTTCTCCTGGGCCGATCCCGTCGCGGCCAGCACCTTCCAGTCCGTCTTCGGCAGACCGAGAGAGGCCCGCGAGACCGCGCCGAGCTCGCCGTCTCCGAGCACCGGACGCGCCAGCACGAGGCCGCCTTCCGGAAGAGCGAAGGGCGCCTCGAAGAGCGCCGACCTGCGAGTGGGCGGGCTGCCGTCGAGGCTGTAGCGGATGCCCCGGGCCGGCAGGACCGCGTCGAGCCTCACCAGACCCTCGCGGTCGCGGCGGATCGCGATCGGCGTATCGGGCGCCGACCGCGGCGCGGTCTTCAGCCAGCCGCGATCCTCGTCCGGCGCGCCCAGCATGAACAGGCTCTCGTCGCGAACGGCGAGGAGAGCCGCCATCGAGGGATTCAGCAGGCCCTCCTCGCCCATGTAGGGCGAGCCCATGTGCGCGGTCGTGTGGCGCAGACCGTAGCCGGGCTCCCAGGCGCCCCCGAAG
>JBFIHP010000820.1:0-1738 GCA_041601735.1 Planctomycetota bacterium
CGTCGGCCGCCGCCTCGCCCTCGAGGGCGGCGCCTGGATGAAGGCCCCCCCCGGCTTCACCCTCGACTGACCCCCATACGGTGCCTGGCACCTTCCGCCGGAAATCTCCGTCAAACGGTGCCTGGCACCGGATGACGGAAATCCTGGACAAACGGTGCCACCCTCATCGATCTTCGAAGCTAGACGAGGGTGGTACCGGAATGTCGAAAAATCTGGTGGAAAGTGCCTGGCACCGTATGGGGTCTGGCACCGAATGGGGTCAGGCGAGGCGGGCGCAGCAGTTCTTGTACTTCTTGCCGCTGCCGCAGGGGCAGGGATCGTTGCGTCCGAGCTTCGTGCCGGGGCGACGATGGGGTTCGGCCTTCCGGCCCGCGAAGCGCGGGCGAGCCTCGTCGGTGAGGGCAGCGGTGAAGGCCTCGCGGTTCTGATCGACGGCCGAGGTCCACTCCCACTCCGATGCCACGCCTTCTTCCCGGGCGACGAAGACGAGGAAGTCCTCGAGGAGATCCGGCAGGTCCCGGGCGAAGGCCTCACGGCCGCCCATGCGCCCGGGGAGGATCTCCACCAGCAAGGCACGGAGGTGCTCGCGATCGAGGTCCTTCGGTTTCAGGGCGAGGTTGGTGCCGAAGGCGCCGACCAGGAGATCGAGCGCCGGGCGCAGGTCGGCCTCCAGGCGCTCACGCCAGACCAGGCCCCGCTCGGAATCGCTGAAGTTGGCGGCCAGGATGCGGTAGCGGGCTTCGATGGGGTCGGCGGTCATGATGGGATCCTCTGCCCCTGTTGTGACCGCTCACGAGGAAGAACAAAAGGGGCCGCGCCCTCTTCACCCGAGCGCCGCGATGACCTCGAGGGTGTCCTCGACCTCGGGTCGCCGCGTGTAGTCGGTGTCGGCCGCGACATGGCGGATGACACCGGTCTCGTCGATCACGATGCGGGCGGGAATGGGAAGGGTCCAGCTCGCGTCACCGTTCGAAGCCGCGACGTCGATCCCGAAACCGGCGTAGACCTCACGCAGATCGTCCGGAAGTACGTGGCGAAGCCCGAAGGCGGCCGCCACCTCGTTGCCGTCGTCGTGGAGGATCTCGAAGCGCAGCTTGCGCGCGGCGATGAGCTCGGCATTGAGCTTGCCGATCTGGGGCGAGATCGCGACGAGGGTCGCGCCGGCCGCGGTGAAGCGATCGAGGGCCTTGTTCAGAGCATCCAGCTCCGAGTTGCAGTAGGGTCACCAGGTCCCGCGGAAGAAGGTGAGGACGAGGGGTCCCCGCGCGTGGAGGCCGGCGAGCGAGTGGGCCTCGTCGCGGCTGTCACGGAGCACGAAGTCGGGCGCGTCCGTCCCCGCAGAAACGACGCCCTCGAGGATCCCGGAATCCGCGAGCTCGCGAGCGGCGCGCTCCATGACGGCCTTGGCCTCGGCCGGCACCTTGTCGGCGAAGCTCTTCTTGATGGCATCGAGGCGGGCTTGCAGGCTCATGGCGGATCTCCTCGCGTGGGTCTTCGACTCCGAACCCGCGTCGCGGCGCGCGTATTCCCGGATTCGTCTCTCTCAGTCTGCCTTGACCAAGGCCCGGGCGCGGTCGGCGATCTCGGGGATCTTGCCGTGGCTGCGGAGGACCTCGCGGGCGATCTTCTGGCGCTCCTTCGGGTCCTCGGCGGCCTCGGCCTCGTCGAGGCGCGCGGTGGCGGCCGCGACGATGGCCTTGATCTCGTCCGCGGCGCGGCGGGCGACGGCGGGCGGACC
>JBFIHP010000821.1:0-1708 GCA_041601735.1 Planctomycetota bacterium
CGGCGAGCTGCCGCTGCCGGACCACATCCAGGTGCTGCCCAACCGGCACATCCGCGCCGACTTCGAGCTCGCGGACCGCCAGGCGATGATCGACTTCAGGCTGGGCAGCTTCGCGGCCGTCCTGAGCGAGCCCTCCCCCGCCGCCCGCGCCGCCTTCCTGGCGCGCGTCGAGGGCTACGCGGCCCTCGTCGCGGACCGTGGCGGTCGCGTCGTCTTCGTCCGCATGCCCTCCGACGGAGCGACCTGGGACCTCGAGGAGAAGAGCGCGCCCCGGGCGGAGTACTGGGACCGCGTCGTCGCCTTGCCGGGCCTGACCGGCATCCATTTCCGTGACGAACCCGAACTCGCGCGCTTTCGGACCGGCGACGGCTCGCACCTCGACCAGCGCGACGCCCCGGCCTTCAGCCGCGCGCTCTTCCGCATCCTCGCCGCGCGGGAACTGCTGCCGAGCCGCTGAGACCGGCCGGGGGAGCCGGCTCAAGCTCGTCTCAGACGGTGCCGGACGCGGTCTCGCGGTCCATGAGCCACGCACCCGCCAGCACGATGAAGGCGGCGATCAGCATCAGACCGTTGCGCCGCTCGGCCGCGAGAAGATCGGCGGCCCGTCCGGCCTCGTCGAAGCGCGCGATGCTCTCCTGGGCCTCGACCCCGTCGAGCTTGCGCTGCAGCTCCTCCTTCTCCTTGTCGGAGATCTCCTTCGACACCTCCTCGATCTTCTTCTGGATCTCCTCGCGATCGTCCTTCTCGGCCTCGGCCAGCTCGCGCCTCAGCACGAGGACCTCGCGGGCGCCCATGTCCTCGCGGAGTCCGGTCTGCTTCACCTCGAGCGACAGGCGGGCGTCGTCGGCGCGATAGCTGCCGGCGGGTACGCCCAGGAGACCGGAGACGGCGAGGACGCCGACCAGGGTGGCGAGCCACTTCGCGTAGGGCAGGACGGGCATCTTCTGGCCGCCGAAGAGGAAGGCGACGAGGGGAAGACCGAGGGCGACCTGCACGGCGATGCCGAGTGTCGCGAGCGAGAAGAAGGCGATGTTGTCCATGAAGGAGAGCAGCGCCAGGGCGCCGACGACGACATAGGTGATGGTGCCGACGAGGAGGACGAGTCTTCCGAGTCCGCGATTCATGGTGTAGCTCCTTGACCTGATGACCTTGGGGGGGCCGGACGGCCCGACGATCGCCCTTAGCGTCGCCGCTAACCGTCCCGAATTCAATCCTCCTGGAGCTCCCGGCTTCCGCTCCGGCGCGCGCCGATCGTCTCCAGAAGCTCGTCCACCGGGAGGGTGTTCACGACCTGATCGGGGCCCGCCCAGCCGCGGCGGGCGAGGCCGATCCCGTAGTCCTCGATGTAGCCGAGCTCGGCCGTATCATGCGCGTCGGAGTCGATCGCGATCCGCGCGCCCGCATCGATCGCCCGGTGGATCAGTTCGTCGGGCAGATCGAGGCGGCTCGGCCGGGCATCGATCTCGAGGATCGTCCCCCTCTCGACGCAGGCCCGGGCCACGGCGTCGAAATCGAATTCGATCGGCGGACGCTTCCCCGGCATGCGACAGGTCGGATGACAGAGCATGTCCACGCGCGGGTTCGCGATCGCCCGCAGGATGCGCTCCGTCATCGCCTCGCTCGGCTGGTCGAAGTCCGAATGGATGGCCGCGCCGACGACGTCGAGATCGTCGAGCAGATCATCGGGGAGATCGAGGCGGCCGTCCTC
>JBFIHP010000822.1:0-1699 GCA_041601735.1 Planctomycetota bacterium
CCAGGCGGTCGGCGAGGGGATGGCCGCAATCATGGGCCTCGATCCCGCGCTCGGCGAACCAGGCCGGCTCGAAGGGGAGGATGGTGAGGAGGAGGTCGATCCGCTCGCGCATCGCCTTCACGCGCCCCTCCTTCCAGGCCCAGACCTGGGGCGCGATGTAGTAGATCACCGGGATGCCGAGCCGCTTCGCCGTCGCGGCGAGGCGGAGGTTGAAGCCGGGGTAGTCCACCAGCAGGAGGGCGGCGGGGCGGCGGCGTGCGAGCTCCTCCTCGGCGCGGCGGAACCAGCCGCGGATCCGGGGCAGGGCGGCCAGCACCGGGAAGAGGCCCATGATCGCCTGCGAGGCCAGATCCTCGAGCAGCTCCATCCCGGCGGCCTCGAGCTTCGGGCCGCCGAAGCCGGCCGCCCGAAGATCGGGATCGCGGCGGCGCAGAGCTTCGAGGAGAGCGGCGGCGTGCTGGTCCCCGGAGGGCTCGCCCGCTACGATGAAAAGCTCTCGATCCATGCCGCTTCTGCGCCTTCACGGCGCTCACAAGTCGCCTGTCCCGACGGACTTGGCTTTGGAGAGCGCCCTGTTAGAATGTGCGACCTCGATGGTCCCGATCCGTAGAGGTTTATTCAAGTCCTTGAGAATAAAAGACTTAAGGAGCGATCGTCCGGCGCGTCGGGACGCCAGGAAAAGCGCTTCTGCCCAGGAGATTCCACCGTGTACGGAGTTCCCGTCAAGACCCTGCTCGAAGCCGGCGTCCATTTCGGCCACCGCGCCTCCCGCTGGAACCCGAGGATGGCCCCCTACATCTTCGGCAAGCGCAACCTCATCCACATCCTCGACCTGAAGGAGACCCTGCGCGGTCTCATCAAGGCCTGCACCTTCCTGCAGGGGATGGCCACCGAGGGTCACAAGATCCTCTTCGTCGGCACCAAGCGTCAGGCCCAGAACCTGATCGAGACCGAGGCCGCCAAGGTCGAGATGCCCTACGTCGCCGAGCGCTGGCTGGGTGGAACCCTCACCAACTTCGCCACCATCAAGTCGCGGGTCCGTCGCCTCGAGCAGCTCGAGGCCATGGAGCGCGAGGGCAACTTCGACGGCATGAGCAAGAGCCACATGTCGCGGCTCATGCGCGAGAAGAAGAAGATCTTCCGCAACCTCGACGGCATCCGGAAGCTCGACGGTCTCCCCGGCGCCCTGGTCGTCGTCGATCCGCGCAAGGAGAAGACCGCAGTCAACGAGGCCCGCAAGGTCGGCATCCCGGTCGTCGCCATCCTCGACACCGATTGCGACCCGACCACCATCGACATCCCGATCCCGGGCAACGACGACGCGCTCCGGTCGATCCAGGTCCTCCTCTCCAAGCTCTCCGAGGCGATCAACAACGGTCGTCAGGCCCACGCGCAGTTCGTCGCGGCCGAGGAGAAGCGTCGCGCCGACGAGAACAAGAAGCGCGAGGAACAGAAGAAGGCCAAGCTCGAGACCCAGAAGAAGAAGGCCTCCGAGCAGGCCGAGCTCGAGAAGATCCTCAAGAAGGCCCGCGAGGAGCGCGAGCGCCGCATCGCCGACGAGGAGGGCGCCCAGGCTCGCGAGGAGAACACTCCCGCTCCCGAGTCCAAGGCTCCCGCCGCCGACGTCGGCGAGACCAAGCCCGGACCGTCCGGCCCCGAGCCGGTCGAGGGTTGATCGAAGAACACGACAGACAACGAC
>JBFIHP010000823.1:0-1677 GCA_041601735.1 Planctomycetota bacterium
CAACATCGCGACGACGACCTTCCTGCCCTGATCGCGTTCGGACGAACCGCGCTCCCCGGAGCGCGGCTCAGGTCCCGACCGGTCCGTCCGTGGGCGATCGGAGCAGTTCGTCGAGGAGGGCGACCATGGCTTCGGCCGCGCGATCCCAGGACCAGTGCTCGACCCTCAGCCGGCCCTTCTCGCGGCGCCGCGCGCGCTCCTCGGTCGAGCCCGCGAACTCGAGGATCGCGTCGCGCCAGAGGGCGAGGTGGAGCGGCAGACAGAAGGGCTCGCCCGCCACCTCTCGGTGCGCGGGGATGTCCGAGCAGAGGAGCGGCGCGCCGGCGGCGAGTGCCTCGAGGGTGACGAGCGAGAAGCCCTCGACCAGCGAGGGCACCAGCACGCAGCCGGCGCCGGCGAGCAACGTGCGCCGCGTCTCGAAGTCCGGCGTCTCGAGGAGCAGCACACGATCCGGTAGGCCGAGCTTCGCGATGCGGCGCTCGACGAGGTCGCCCTCGCGGGTCGGGCGGCCGGCCATGACCAGACGGCCCCCCTGCCCCTTCGCGGCCAGCGCCGCCTCGACCTCGAGGGCGAAGAGCGGGTTCTTGCGCCGCTCGCGATGACCGAGGAAGAAGCGGTAGCCGCCCTCCTCGAGTCCGAGCGCTGCGAGACGGGCCGCGAGATCGTCGGGGCGCGCGAAGTCCCTCGCCTCGACGCCGTTCGGCACGACGGTGATGCGCTCCCGCGCAAGCCCGGTCCGCGCTCCGAACTCCGCGGCGCTGCTCTCGGACACGGTGACGAGGCGGCGGACCGAACGGAGGACGGCAGGAAGCCTGAGACCGGCATAGATCCGACGCGGGAGGGAACTCAGCTCGGTCGCGTGGATGCGCGCGTCGTGACGGCAGAGGATCGTCGCGGGGGGCAGGGCCAGCGGCAAGGTCTCCTGGTGCACCAGGAATCGCGACGGGGCGCCGGGCTCCCGGGCGATGCGGCGCAGCAGACGATTGACGCGGAGGCGGCCAAGCGGCCCCGTGGGCGTGCGCATGATCTCGACGATGCGCTGACCGGCGAGCCGCTCCTCGAAACCCGGGCGCGCGCCCGGGCTGACCAGGAAGACGGCCTCGATGCGGTCGCCGAAGGCGGCGAGGACGCGCGGCCAGAGCTCGAGATGACGACGACGCGCCCCGCTCGGCCTGTCGTCGCAGCTGGTGGCCTCGACGATGAGGCGGACGCGGCTCACGACTCATCCTCCAGCAGGCGCCGCCAGGCCGCGGCGGTGATCTCGGCGCAACGACGCCAGCTGTACGTCCGGGCCCGCAGCCGGGCGCGAGCGCCGAGGTCGCGGCGCAGCTTCTCGTCGCGGGCGAGCGCGACGAGTCCATCCGCGATGGCATCGACCGATTCCGGATCGACCAGCAGCGCGGCATCGCCCGCCACCTCGGCCATGGAGCCGCGATCCGAGCTGAGGACGGCGCGGCCCGCGGCGAGGCCCTCGAGCAGGGGCAACCCGAAGCCCTCCCAGAGCGAGGGATAGGCCACGATGTTCGCGGCGGCCATGGCCGCGAGCATCGCCTCGTCACCGGCCCCGGACAGCCAGGTCACGCCCAGCTCCGCCCGCCGCTCGATCTCCGCGACGACCTCGTCGTCGAGCCAGCCGCGACGCCCGACGATCGTGAGCCGGGCCTCGGGTTCGACCGA
>JBFIHP010000824.1:0-1674 GCA_041601735.1 Planctomycetota bacterium
ACCGCTCTCTCGGCTTCCATGAGAGCATCCTGATGCCATGGACCTCTGCAGTCTCGCCCCGCGCCCCGGCGGAAAGTGCCTGGCACCGTATGTCCTGCAGTCTCGCCCCGCGCCCCGGCGGAAAGTGCCTGGCACCGTATGTCTGGCACCGTATGTCTCAGCGATCGAGACGGGCCACAGGAGCGCCGGCCTGAAAGGCCGGCATCGGTGCTCTTCGGATCGACGATGCCGCTCTGTCAGAGCGGCGCTCCTGCGGAGCGGCGCTCCAACGCTCAGCGATCGAGGCGCGCCGCGAGGTCGGCGATGAGGGCCTCGAGATTGGCGAGACGCTGCTCGATGAGCTGGAGCTTGGCCCCCGTCGCCGGGTCGGACTGCGCCGCCGACCGTCGGTTGAGCAGGTCGAGATAGCGCGCGCGACTCCGATCGTGGTGCGCGAGGGGATCGTCGCCCTCCGAATTCGGCGCCTCCTTCACGACGCCCGCCACGACCCGCCCGTCCGCGTCCAGGATCCGGCCCTCGATGCCGCGGGTCCGGAAGAGACGGCCGAGCAGGGGCAGGTCGGTCAGGATCGGCACGCCCGGCTGCGCGGCGTCACCGACCTCCGCGACGACCTCGATGCTGCGCGCCCGACCGCCGCGGCGCAGGTGCAGCAGCAGGCTGTCGCCCGGCTCGAGCGCCTTCACCGCCTCGGCGAGCTTCTCCTCGCTGGCGCCGAGACCGTCGTTGATTCCGATGATGACGTCGTGCTTCTGCAGTCCCGCGCGAGCGGCCGGAAGACTGGGCTCGACCGAGGTGACGGCGATCGCCGAACCGGCCTCGAGGTCGAGCTGCGCGCAGACGATCCCCGGAGCCGGCGTGACCATGAGCCCGAGGCGCACGGGACGGGCCTTCTCGGCGACCTCCGCAACGACCTCGTCGCGCACGATGCGGATGATCTCGCGGCCGTCCTCGCTCCGCGCGATCATGCCGCCGTCCGGGTCCTGCGTGAAGCTCATCTTGCGTCCTTCGAAGCGACAGCTGACCGGCCGCCCCTCGATCATGACGAGTTCGAGGTTGAAGCCCTCGGCCGCGATCATCATGCGGACGCGCTCGACCAGAGGACCTTCGGGTTCCTGGGCGGGCAGGATGACGACGAGGAGCAGAATGGCGAAAAGGGCGCTGGTGATGGTCCGGTTCATGGTCCTTCCTCCTGTGGTCAGAATGCGCTCTCGCGCGGCAGGTCTTCGGCGGCCAGCAGGCGACCGTGGGCCTCGCCGTGCTCGTCGCGTTCGATGGTGACGACCTCGTTGCTCCGGCCGCGCTCGACGATGCGGCGCACGAAGACGAGATCGATGGCCGCGCCCCCGTCGCCGCGCACGGCCTCGAGGACGGTCGGCGGCAGCTCGAAGAGCACGCGGCCCTCGGCCTGCCCGAGGCTCAGGTAACGCTCGAGGTGTTCGGTCGCGCCGAGAGCGCGGGTCGGCATCGATGCAGCCTCGTCGCGCGGCGCGGCGAGACGCCCGGCGCCGAAGCCGATGAAGGCCGTGACGACGATGAGGGCCGCCGCGATCCAGCGTCGTCGCGGGTCCGGCGCGCGGACCGGCGAGGGCAAGCCGACCGAAGCCGTCCGGGCCAGTGCGGGCGCGGCGAGGCGCCGGAGCGCGGCCTGATCGCGAGCGAGCTCGAAGTGGCGGC
>JBFIHP010000825.1:0-1672 GCA_041601735.1 Planctomycetota bacterium
AAGGAGAAGCTGCGCATCATCCCAGGACACCCGCTCCACCGGATGCCGGGCGTCTACCGGGGCCTTGAATCGAGAATCGCCGCGGCCGGTGCCCGGGTCGTGCTGGCT
Organism: Planctomycetota bacterium; assembly: GCA_041601735.1. Lineage (GTDB taxonomy): Bacteria > Planctomycetota > DRQF01 > JACKGY01. The sequence goes on from JBFIHP010000825.1 coordinate 109, forward strand.
CGGATTCGTCTGGAAGGCCCGCAGCCACTGCGCCTGGGTCATCTCGTATTTCGACAGGAAGTAGGGCGCGAGAGTCACCGCGTTGACCGGCTGTTCGTTGGTATAGGATTCCGGGTCGTAGTTCGAATTGGCGGGATCGTCCTTCTGCGAACCCATCAGGAAGGTCCCGCCCGGGATCAGCACCAGCACGACGCCGAGGTCCTCGGTCACCGTGATCTTGTTCGTCTCCGGGTCGCGCGCCGGGATCGCGCCATCATGCGTCAGCCAGTGCAGGAACTCCTCCAATCCTGATTCTGGATCAGGACCCAGCGGGATCAGACCGAGCTGCGGCGCGAGATCGAGACCCGAGTACTCTTCGCTCTTTCTGATCCTCTCGCGGCAGGCCGCCCAGCGGCCTGCCATCGCGTTCTCGAGGGTCTCCTTCGCGATCGCTTGCGATTGAGCAAGCCGCTTCGCCACCGACTTCACTGGACCGGTCTCCGCGTCGGCGAAGGCCTCGAGCTCGTTGACAAGATCCGCCAGTACGTCATGCTGGAACTGCAGGGCCTGATCCGCGAAGCGCCAGGACCGGCGGCCGCTGGTCGTGAGGGTTTCGAGCTCGGCGAGGCGCTCAGCAATCCCCGCGCGCCGCTCCACGAGAGGCCTGGTCTTCGCCTCGTCCTCCCCCGCCTCGGTGATGGTCTTCTCGGTCGCGGCGAGGGCCTCCTGCGCCTTCGGGATCTCGGCCCTCTCGGCGGCGAAGTCGCGCTTGCGCTCCTCATCGGAGTAGGGCATCGCCTTCGAGCGCAGCTCGGCCAGGAAGCCCCGGTGTCCTTCGATCTTCCCGGCCAGGGCGCCGTGCTCCTCCTGCCAGGCCAGGAGCTTCGGCACGAGCTCGGGGAAAGGCGGATAGAGGGAGTCCGAGGCCGCGATTGCCGCCTCGAGACGCTTCACGTCAGCCAGGCGGTCGTAGTCGGAGAGCGCCTTCTCGCGCTCGATGAGAGCCGCCTCCTTGGCCTCCCGTTCCTTCGTCTCGGCGGCGAGGGAACTCTCGGCTCGCTCCTGCGCCTTCCTGGCTTCCTCGCCCTTCACGTAGAAGACGATGGCGGCGGTGAGGAACGCGATCATGACGATGGCGGCGGTCGCGGTCACGAGGCGGTTGCGTTGCACCCAGCGAATCGTCTTCAACATCCGTCCGGCCGGGCGGGCCTTGACCGGTTCGAAGGTGCAGAAGCGGCGGAGATCCTCGGCCAGATCCTCGGCCGTGGCGTAACGACGATCCCGATCCTTGTCGAGCGCGGTCAGGATGATGGCCTCGAGGTCCCGGGGGATCGTCGGGTTGAGGTTGCGTGGGGCGCTGGGCTCTTCGTGCTTGATCTGCTCGAAGAGTTCGTCGCGGGTCGGGGCCTCGAAGGGCCGCGTCAAGGTGCAGCATTCGTAGAGCGTGGCGCCGAGCGCCCAGACGTCGGTACGGCGATCGATCTCGCGGGTCTTGCCGCGGACCTGCTCCGGCGCCATGTAGGAGGGCGTGCCGAAGCGGTCGTTGCTGCCGGTGAGCGTCACGCCCGCCGAGGTCTCGTCGTGC
>JBFIHP010000826.1:0-1664 GCA_041601735.1 Planctomycetota bacterium
CTTCGACGAACCGGTGCGGCTCCACGCGGCCTTCAGCGGGGTCCTGGTGGGCTTCGGGACGCGGAACTGGGGCCGCGGCCTCGAACGGCGCTTCGCGATCCTCGGCGCCCTGTTCACCTTCCTCTCGCTGGTGGCGGGCGCCCTGTTATCCGGTGCCGCCCTCGCGGCGACGCGCAGTCGCGAGGACCTTCTGCCCTTTCTGGGCGAATTCCTGACCTTGCCCTATGCCTTCAAGCTCGTGACCGACAATCTCGCGGGCGGCGGCTTCCTCTTCTGGGCGGCCGGGATCGTCCTCGGCTGGAATCAGTCCTACCGCAAGCTCTCGCGAGCGCGCCTCGGGCGCATCCGGGCGGCCGAATGAGGGCCGGAAGTCCCTTTTGACCGAAGAGTTCCGCCGCTCGCGCCGATAAGATGAAGCGAATGAGACCCGAAGCCAGGACGAGGCCCGCATGACCGTCGAGACCGCGATCGGAGACGTCTGGGATCTGATGCTCGGCGAGACCGTGCTGGGACACCTCAAGCTCATGGAGTCGGTCGCGCCCTGGCATTACGGCCCCTTCCAGCCCGAGGAGTACTTCGGCGACTACGCGGACCTCTTCCGGATCCGCGACGCGGAGGGCCGCACCAAGGACTGGGACGATCGTCAGGCCGACGTCCATCGCATCCGTCAGCTCGCCCTGCGTCTCAGGCGCCGCGAAGACGGCCTGAGATCGGCCTCGTTCTCGCTCTTCGTGGACGGTGACCGGGGGCGCCTCCGTCTCTTCCCCGAGGTCCAGCTCGATCGTTCCGGACGCGGCTCGTGAACGATCGTTCCCTGATCATGTTCGACGTCGACGGCACGCTCTGCCGCACCCACGCCCTCGACGGCAGTCTCTTCATCCGCGCCCTGCACGACGTCGTCGGCTCGGTCGAGATCGACGACGACTGGTCCAGCTATCGTCACGTCACCGATCGCGGCATCGCGGCAGAGGTGATCACGCGCCTGCACGGCCGACCTGCAAGCCACGCGGAACTGGACCGTCTCCAGGCCCGCTTCGCGGAGCTTCTCGACGAGATCCTGAGCGCCGATCCGCAGGCCTGCCGCGAGATCGACGGCGCCGCCGCCCTGGTCCGACACCTGCGCGCGGCGGGCCTGCCGGTGGCGATCGCCACGGGCGGCTTCGGCGTCACCGCCCGTCGCAAGATGACGGTCGCCGGCATTCCCTTCGAGGGCCTCCCGATGGCCTCCTCCGAGGACGCCCTCAGTCGCGAGGAGATCATGGCGCAGGCGCTCGAGAGGGCAGCCCGCCACCACGAGGTGGCGGACTTCGAGGCCGTGCTCTATCTCGGCGACGGGGTCTGGGACCTCCAGGCCTCGCGCAACTCGGGCTATGCCTTCGTCGGCGTCGGAGAAGGGCCGCGGGCCGACCTCCTGCGCGACCTCGGCGCCGATCCGGTCCTGCCTCACTTCGGCTGCCTCGACACCAGCCTCGCCGGCATCCGCGCCGCCCTCCGCCACCCTCTCGTCTGACCCCCCGGGGCGTCCGACGCAACACCGCCGTTTCCTGACCCCCTCGGCGTCCGACGCAAGACCGCCGCTCTCCGCCGGATCTGCGTCCGACCCGAAACCGCCGTTTTCCGGCGGTTCTGCGTCCGACGCCTTCCAGTTACGGAGGTGTTACCCC
>JBFIHP010000827.1:0-1660 GCA_041601735.1 Planctomycetota bacterium
AATCCCTCGCCGATGGGCTACGCACTCGAGGTCGGCGCCGACGGCTCCTTCGAGCTGCGCCTTCCCGGGAAGCCGGAGTCGATCGAGCTCCGCGCGACGCGGAACGGCATGCTCCCGGCCGTCAGGACCGGACTCGCCCCGGGCAGCGAGGGCATCGAGCTCCGGCTGAACGAGGCCGCGGCGCTCTCCGGTCGCATCGAGGGGCCCCTCGTCGGCGCCCGTTTCGAGTTGATCGACGCGGCCGGGCGACGCCACCACTCGCCCACGCGCTGGCAGCCCCGGGAGGGTCCGACGAGGTTCGAGTTCCGCGAACTCGCTCCGGGACCGGCGCACCTGCGCATCGAGCGGGACGGAACGGCGCTGGTCGATCGGGCGCTGCAGCTCGCGCCCGGCCACAACGCGCTCCTGGACTGACCCGCCGGACGAGCGCTGTCGCCCTCGCCGCGGCGGGCTATACTCGGCCCGGAGGTGACGCGATGGCGATCCTGAAGGTGGCCCGACTGGGGCATCCCCTGCTGCGCGAGCGTTCGCTGGAGGTGGCTCCCGAGGAGATCGGGACCGAGGCCTTCCAGGCCTTCCTCGACGACCTGATCGCCACGATGCACGAGTACGACGGCGCCGGACTCGCGGCGCCGCAGGTCCACGTGCTGAAGCGCGCCGTCGTCATGCAGGTCGAGAACAACCCCCGCTATCCGGACTCGCCGCCGATTCCGCTCACGGTGCTGATCAACCCGGTCATCGAGCCGCTCGGCGACGAGGAGATCGAGGTCTGGGAGGGCTGTCTCTCGGTTCCGGGCATCCGGGGCAAGGTCCCGCGCCACGCCCGCATCCGACTCCGGGCCCGCGATCGCCGGGGACGTGAGATCGACGAGATCCACGAGGGCTTCCCCGCCGCCGTCGTCCAGCACGAGTGCGATCACCTCGACGGTCGGGTCTTTCTCGACCGCGTCCGCGACACGACCACCCTCTCCTTCCTCGAAGAACTCCGCCGCTACGGCCCCCGCTGACGCCGGGCTCGGGTCTGACGCCGGGTTGATCAGTCGGCGGGGAGGGGGCTGAGTTCGCCGCGGAGGTCCTTCTGCATCTTCGCCTTCAGCTCGTCGCCCCGGTAACCCTTCGAGAGCAGGTAGGTCATCTTCGTCATCATCGCCTCCGGGGTCATGTCGAGGCCGCCGATGGCGCCGGCGCGGGCGAGGGCCGAACCGGTGGCGTAGCCGCGCAGATCGACCATGCCCTTGGCGCACTGGCTCGAGATGGCGACGAGGATGCCGCGCGAGGTGGCCTCGCGGATGGCCTCGACGAGGGCCTCGTCGCGCACCGGTGCGTTGCCCACGCCGTAGCACTCGAGCACGAGTCCCTGAAGCGGCGGCTTCAGGATGTTGGCGAGAAGGTCGGCCTTGATGCCGGGGAAGAGCCGGAGCGAACCGACGTGAACGTCGCCCATGGTCTGCAGCTTGAAGACCCCGTGCGGGGCGCGGCGGACCAGGGCATCGGTCACCTGGATGCGCACGCTGACGCGGCCGAGCTCCGGGTAGTTGGGCGAGTCGAAGGCGTGCAGGCCGTCGGCGCTGACCTTGACGGTGCGATTGCCGCGATAGATGCGACCGGCGAAGACGACGAGGACCTCGGGGATGTTGTAGCCCGCGGCGACCATCAGGGC
>JBFIHP010000828.1:0-1648 GCA_041601735.1 Planctomycetota bacterium
ACCGCCGTCGATCGACAGGTCCGCCTGGAAGAAGGTTCCGGACGCGAGCGCGTTCGAGCCGTAGTTGCGGATGTCGAAGCTGACCGTCTCGGTGGCGCTGAGCGGCGTGCAGCCGACCGAGCTGACCGGCGAGGTGATCGCGCTCACCGCGATGTCGTCGGTGAAGCTGTTCAGCTCGATGTTCATGTTCGTCATGATCTCGGTCGGCGTCCGGACCGTGCTCCACCAGCGGAACTCGTCGATGCCGCCGACGAAGTGATTGCTGGTGCCGTAGCCGCCGATCGCGAGTCCGCTCCCCGAGGTGCCCGAGATGTTGAGGGGGTTCGTGGCCTGGGTGTTCTGGGCGGCCTGCACACCGTTGACGTAGGCGGTCAGTAGCCCGGTCGCGGCGTCGTAGGTGAAGGCGAGATGGGTCCAGGCCTGGAAGACGAGCGCGCCGGGAACGGAGAGCCCGGTGATGCCCGTGCCGCCCATGAAGAGCTGCGCCGGCGACGAGCCCGTCCGGTAGAGGTAGAAGGACGCCGTGTTGTCACCGAAGAGGTAACGGAGCGTCGTTCCGGACTCGAAGTCGCGCGCCCAGAGTTCGATCGTCCAGCTGCCCGTGATGTTGAGGGGCACGTTGAGATTGCAGTTGTTGCCGTTGGCGAGGCTCGGGAGGAGCTTCAGCGAAGCCGCGCCCAGCTGCTGGGTCGTCGTGTCCCAGGTGACCGGGGGAACGCTGGGGGCCGCGCCGAGACCGGGGAGAGCGAGGTCGGCGGTCGTCGAGCCGGTTCCCTCGTTGAATCGCAGGTAGTGGTAATCCGGGACCTGCGCCGCAGCGGTGAGGGCGCAGACCGAAGCCAGCAGGGCAACGGCCAGGGTCTTGAAGATGCCGTGCTTCATGGTCGGGTGATCTCCTGTAGTCGCGTCAGTAGCGTTTACCAGGTCTGGTCCCAGCCAACCGAGGGACTGGTCGTCTCGTCGCGTCGTCCGGAAGGGAGCCGACGGACCCGAGCCATGTCGGGACCGTCACGTGCATGTTCCAGCAGGCTACACCTTGCCGCTCCGATTTGAAAGCGCCCAGGCCGGCAGTTCCCGTGCGGGCGGCCGCCGACCGCATGATTCGCGCGACCGCTGCCCGGAGCCCGCGGCGGACCTCGTCGGGTCGAGGTCGGTCGCGGGCGTCCTAAGTGTTTTTCCGCGCCCCTCTTCCGGACGCGGAATGCCAGGGGGGTGAGGCGGGTGTCCGGGACGACGACGGGATTCCATCCCGATCCGGAATCACGCCGTCGCCTCGACGGGGCTCTCGACTTCGGGCTGCCGCGGGAGCGCCCGACCGAGACGTCGCGTTGGGGGCGAGGCCACTCCGATCAGGGCGCGCCGGCGATCGTCGCGCGGGCGCACGCGAAACGGTCAGGGCCGGAAACGCAGCTCGAGTCCGGCGGAGGCGGCCAGCGGGAAGTCCCGTTGATAGGCCTGAAGATAAAGCGAGAGACCGGAGAGCCAGGGAGCACGGAGATTGACGGGGAAGGTGGCCGTGCCGTCGATGCCGAAGCCGAAGACACCCTCCTGCACGAAGATCATCGGATCCCAGTTGACCAGGATCTCGAGACCGAGAGCAGTGAAGGAGGCCGGCGCGAATGAGATGGCGATGGAGCCGATCGCGCCG
>JBFIHP010000829.1:0-1644 GCA_041601735.1 Planctomycetota bacterium
CCGTCCCGGTGAGGCGAGGCCGGGCCGGTCACCGCCGAGCGGCCTCCTGCCCTCGATCGCCTGATCTCGACCGCCGGGTCGGGCGGCGATGCTGCGCCGGAATCGCGTCCGGCGCGCGCGCGTCGCCGTCACGCTCGATTGATGCCCCCTGCCCCGCCGCCTATAACCAGCCTTCGAGTCGCGGTCCGGCGCGGCCCCATCCTTGCCTCAGAGCCGAGAGGACCAGCAGATGAGCCGAACCGACGGCCGGGCCAACGACCAGCTCCGTGACATCAAGCTCAACCCCGGCTTCATCGACAGCGCGGACGGTTCGGTGTTCATCGAGTGGGGCAAGACCCGGGTCATCTGCACCGCGACCATGCAGGAGCAGGTACCGCCCTTCCTCATGAACACGGGGCTCGGCTGGGTGAGCGCCGAATACGGGATGCTCCCGGCATCGACCGACCGGCGCAAGATGCGCGATGGCCGCCGCGGCGGGCAGATCGACGGCCGAACCGTCGAGATCCAGCGCATCATCGGCCGGGTCCTTCGCTGCGTGGTCAACCAGAAGGCCCTCGGGCCCCGCACGATCTGGCTCGATTGCGACGTGGTCCAGGCCGACGGCGGCACCCGGACCGCGAGCGTGACCGGAGCCTGGGTGGCCCTCTACCTCTGCCTGAAGAAGATGAAGGAGCGCGGTCTCCTGAAGAAGGACCCCCTGCGGGGCGGCGTCGCGGCGGTCAGCGTCGGCGTCGTCGACGGCGAGCCGCGCCTCGACCTCTGCTACGAGGAGGACGCCCGGGCCGAGGCCGACTTCAACTACTTCATGACCCACGAAGGCGAGGTCATCGAGATCCAGGGCAGCGCGGAGAAGCGACCCATCAAGCGCGAGCTCTTCCTCGCCTGCCACGACGTCGCCGAGGCCGGAATCAGAAAGCTCATGGCGATCCAGAATCAGGTGCTGATCAGCACTCTCTGAGGTAACGAAGATGCGCATCCTGGTCGGTTCGAAGAATCCCAAGAAGGCTCGCGAGATGACCGCCATCCTCGGCGATCTCGGCGTCGAGGTGGTCACGGTCGATGAGATCGCTCCCGACCTCCCGAGCCCGGAGGAGACCGGCTCGACCTTCGAGGAGAACGCGGCGCTGAAGGCCCTCTACTTCGCGACCGCCACCGGCATGGTGACCATCGCGGACGACTCGGGTCTCGAGGTCGATGCCCTCGGCGGCGCGCCCGGGGTCTACTCCTCGCGCTACGCCGGCCGCGACGGCGACGATGCCGCCAACAACGCCAAGCTGCTCGCCGAACTGGGCGATCGCCCCGACGAGATGCGCGGCGGCCGCTTCCGCACCGCGATCTGTCTTGCCAGCCCCGGCGACATCCACCTGATGACGACGGGCTCGGTCGAGGGCCGCATCCTGCGCGCCCCGCGTGGTTCGGGCGGTTTCGGCTACGACCCGCTCTTCTTCCATCCGGGTTTCGGACGCGCCTTCGCCGAGCTCAGCCCGGAGGAGAAGGCCTCGGTCTCGCACCGCGGTCAGGCTCTCGACGAGCTGAAGCGGCAGCTGCCGGCGGTCCTCTCCATCCTTCGCAACCGGCGATCCTTCTGATGGCCCGAGCCGACGTCCGTCCGGAGAACATCCGGAACTTCTGCATCATCGCGCA
>JBFIHP010000830.1:0-1642 GCA_041601735.1 Planctomycetota bacterium
CCGTAGACGACGTTCAGGCCGGGCCCCGGGCTGATCTTGAAGCGGCCGGCGATGCCCTCGACCGAGACGATCTCGAGACCGTGCAACCTCACGCCCCGGTCTCCCTCTGCGCGAGCATCACGGACAGGAGTTCGAGTGCTTCCGTCTTCAGGCGCTCGGCCCCCAGGGCTTCGACGACGGGTTCCAGATCGGCCCAGGTGGAGCGGTGGAGGAAGGCCTCGATCGCGGTGTTCAGACGCAGTTCCGCCGGGTCGGCGCCGGCCTCGAGGTCGAGGATCAGACGGGCGAGGCCCGCGGTCGGCCCGCGACCACTCGCGAGCTCGTCGAGCGGAATGCGGGGCCGGAGCGCGCCGGTCATCTTCTCGCAGAAGAATCGACATCCGTTCCGCTCGATCTCGAAGCCCTCGGCGCGGTCGACGAGTTCGCGAGCGAGACGGAGGACCTCGCCGGGGGCGGTCACGCGGCCGAGCAGGTGGCAGCGCAGCCCGAGCGCCTGGACCTGGTCGAGCTCGCCGCCCAGCTCGGCCTCGATCTCCTCGTAGGCGCCGTGGACGCGTTCGCGCAGCGCGTCCTCGACGTCGAGCCGGGTCTCGGCCTGCAGGTCGCTCAGGTCGAGGTCGCGCGACTCGTAGCGGATCGGCCCGAGCGGGATCTGCCGCGTCGCGATGCCTGCGCCGTCGATCGTCACCAGCCAGGGACCGTGACGACCGGGTTCGCCCGGATCGAGTCCGACCAGCGAACCGAGGTAGCCGACCGGCCGCTCCGCGACGAGCGCGCCGTGATCGGGTTTATGGATGTGACCGAGGAACCAGGCGTTCATCCGACCCGCGACCCCGGTGTCGAACTCGGCGGAGCGGACGGGGGCGTGGCGACTCTCGCCGGCGTCGCGGTCGCAGTGGAGGAGGCCGATGTCCGGCAGGTCGGCGCCGAGTCCGGAGCCCTCGAAATCCTCCAGCGGGCTCCTCTTCCAGACGGCCTCGGGAAAGCTCCAGCCGTGCAGACGGCAGAGCGCGCGACCCTCGTGTTCGATGAGCCGACACTCCCAGCCCTCGCGGCCGATCAGCTCGAAGCCGGGCAGGACGCGGGCGAGCCGGGGAAGGGCGAGCACGTCGTGATTACCCGCGACCGCCAGGACCCGGATCCCCGCGGCGAGCAGCTTCTCGATGCCGGGGCGGAGCCTGCGTTCGGCCTCGAAGCGGTCCTCGACGCTCTCGACCACGTCACCGGCGAAGAGCAGGGCCGCCACCTTCTCGCGCAGGGCGAAGTCGACGGCGCGACTCCAGGCGACCTCGGGGGCCAGGCTCTCGGCCTCCGCGCCCCGGGGGACACGGAGGGGCCGGCGTCCGAGATGAACGTCGCCCAGAAAGAGCAGCTTGCCCGCCATCGTGAAGACTCCTCCGGCCCGAAGCGACTCAGGCTAACACGGCGGGGGAGACAGGAAGATTCAGGCCCTGGGCCAGCGGACCGTGGCCTTGACCGCGAGGTCGAGGCCGGAGCGCAGCCCGCGGAGATGGTCCTCGTGAGCGATGCCGGCGACCATCGCGGCGTTGTCTGTGCAGAGGGCGATCGGCGGCCAGATCGTGCGCAGGCCGCGCTTCGCGCCGCGCGCGGCGAAGGCCTCGCGGATCTGCTTGTTGGCGGC
>JBFIHP010000831.1:0-1640 GCA_041601735.1 Planctomycetota bacterium
CGCCGGTGCGCGGCGAGACGGTCTACTTCCTGACCGAGACCCTGGCGATCCCCTTCCCCCTGGTGCCGCCGACGCTGCACAACGACGGCTGTTACATCGTCAGCCTCTCGAAGATCTGCGCCGCCTTGAAGGACAAGCTCGAAGCGATGGGCGTGATGATCTGCGAGGGCTTCCCGGGCAAGGAGTTGCTCTGGGACGGCGATCGCGTCATCGGCGTGCGCACCATGGACATGGGCCTCGACCGCGAGGGCAATCCGGGACCGAGCTTCCAGCCCGGCACCGACATGCACGCGAAGGTCACGGTCCTCGGCGAGGGCACGCGCGGTTCGCTCACGAAGGAGCTCGTGAACCGGCTGGACCTCCACGGCGAGAACCCGCAGATCTACGGGACCGGCATCAAGGAGATCTGGGACGTCCCCGAGGGGCGCGTCTTCCCGGGCCAGGTCTGGCACAGCGCCGGCTGGCCGCTCTCCAACGATCAGTACGGCGGTTCCTGGATGTACGCGCTCTCCGAGACGCGCGTGTCGATCGGCTTCGTGTCGGCCCTCGATTCGGGCGACCCCGCCTTCGACCCCTACCAGACGATGCAGCGCTGGAAGACGCATCCGAAGATCAAGGGCCTGCTCGAGGGCGGCAGCCTGGTGAAGTCGGGCGCGAAGACGGTACCCGAGGGCGGCTACTGGTCCAGGCCGCGCTCCTACGGCGACGGCTTCCTCATCGTCGGCGACAGCGCGAGCCTGCTCAACATCGCGCGCCTGAAGGGCATCCACACGGCGATGAAGTCCGGCATGCTCGCCGCCGACACGATCGTCGATGCGCTCGCGGCGGACGACTTCGGCGCGGCGCGACTGGCGCTCTACGACCGCCTCTTCGAGCAGAGCTGGGTCCACGAGGAACTGCGCAAGACGCGTAACTTCCGCGCCTACTTCCAGCAGGGATTCTGGGTCGGCGGACTGCTCTCCGGCATGGCGATGCTCTTCGGCGGCCGGCTCTTCCGTGACCGGGTGCCGCTGCACGCCGATCACGAGACGATGAAGCCCGCGCAATGGGGCGCCGAGGGCATGACCTTCGACGGCAAGCTCACCTTCGACAAGGTCACCGGCGTCTACAACGCCGGCGCCATCCACGAGGAACACCAGCCGAGCCACCTGAAGATCGCCGACACGAACATCTGCGTGACGCGCTGCGCCGAGGAGTACGGCAACCCCTGCGAGAGCTTCTGCCCCGCCGCGGTCTACGAGATCGCCGAGGCGACGGAGGGCGGCAAGCGAATGCAGATCAACTTCTCGAACTGCGTGCACTGCAAGACCTGCGACGTCATGGATCCCTACGAGATCATCACCTGGACCGTTCCGGCCGACGCCGGCGGCCCGAAGTACCTGGGCATGTAGTCCCCGGGGCGACCGCCACGATCACGACGAGAGCCGGCATCGCGCGATGCCGGCTCTCGTTCGTTCCGGGTCGGGAGATCGCGGCGCGATCGATCAGCGCTCGAATTCGGCCCGGCCCTCGTCCTGCCACCAGGCCGTCCAGGCGGCGCGATCCGGCAGGGTCTTCCCGAAGCGCTTCTCGAGATAGTGCGCGACGATCGGGCCGAGTCCGGGCTCGTCGAGAGCCGCGATGAGGAGCCCCACCGCGTC
>JBFIHP010000832.1:0-1633 GCA_041601735.1 Planctomycetota bacterium
GGGAGCCGCCATCCAGGCGTCAGGCGCGAGGAACCTCATCGGTCGCAACCTCCTGCGCGGTCTGAGGCGGCTCGGGATCGAGGACCGGGGCCGGGACAACCGGATCGAGGACAACCTGATCCTGCCGGCGGAGGATGCCGGCCCGGCCTTCGAGGCGATCCGGCGGACCGCCGGCCGCTGAGCCCCGGGCCGGAGTCCCGTGCGACGGGCCGGAGGGCCCTGCGAAGAGGCGGGGCACAAAAGAAGCAGGCCCCTCAGGGGGCCTGCCGGTGGAAGAGGAAAAGGTCAGAGGGACTTACTCGAGAAGAAGGAAAAGGGAATAGAAGAGGGAAATGTGAGATGTGAAGTAAGTCTTAAGCTTGACGCAACCCTGACCTTTTCCGTGTTCGCACGAGCAGCCGGAGCCGCCCGTCTTTTCTGTCATGTCTTCAGACCGTGTCGGTCGTCGCTTCATTCCTGCATCGGCCGGAATGAGGGCCGAGACACAGATAGATACGCTACCGAGAGCAGTTTCTTGAAAACTTGTCGGGGGATTTCGGGGCTGCCGCCCTCGGCAACCCTCCTTCCACCTGACAACATTCTCTATCGGCAATGATATAGGACTACTGAAGCAAAGCGAAAGGTCGTCCAGAAAATCGATCGCCAGGGACTTCATAGAGGGCCCTGGTCGCTTCTTGCAGGCCGACCGAGGTCGCGCCCGGAATCGCTCGAAAACGCGCAAATCCCAACGCGACAAGGGATTGCCAGGGTCCGGATCAACGGGTTAGGGTCCCCACATGAGTCGTGAGCACGACGATCCTGCGCCCGCGGGCGAGACGGTCCTGCGGACGCAGGGCCTGACCAAGCGCTTCGGCGGCCAGACCGCGGTGGCTGCCGTCGATCTGGAGGTGCGCCGGGGCGACATCTACGGCTTCCTCGGCCTGAACGGCGCGGGCAAGACGACGAGCCTGAGGATGGCCCTGGGCCTTCTGCGCCCGGACGCGGGCCTGGTCGAGCTCTTCGGGCGGGCCGACGAGGCCGGCCGCCTCGCGGCCATGAGCCGCGTCGGCGCGATGGTCGAGGGTCCCTCCTTCTACGGCCATCTGAGCGGCGCCCGGAATCTCGCCCTGCTGGGCTCGCTCTCGGGCCCTCTCGATCGCAGCCGCATCGACGAGGTGCTCGACCTGGTCGGCCTCACCGCCGCCGGTCGCAAGGCCGCCCGTCACTACTCGCTGGGGATGAAGCAGCGCCTCGGCATCGCCCTGGCCCTGGTGTCCTCGCCCGAGCTCGTGATCCTGGACGAGCCCACCAACGGCCTCGACCCCAGCGGCATCCTCGAGATGCGGCGCCTCATCCAGCGGCTCAACGCCGAGGGCACCACCTTCGTGATCTCCAGCCACCTGCTCTACGAGATCGAGATGGTCTGCAACCGCATCGCCATCCTCGAGCGCGGCCGGAAGATCTACGAGGGCGCGACCGGCGGCTTCGGCAGACGCGGCGTGCCCCGTCAGCGCCTGCTGGCGACCCCCCGCGAGAAGGCCACGGCGCTCCTCGACGACCGCAAGCTCTCGCCGCGGACGCTCGATGACGGCCGGATCGAGTTCGAGGCCGAGGCCGCCGCCCTGCCCGACCTGGTCCGCGCACTCGTGGCCGA
>JBFIHP010000833.1:0-1616 GCA_041601735.1 Planctomycetota bacterium
CGGGCATGATGAGGCCGAAGCGCGCGCCATCGACGCCGGACAGCCAGGCGCCGTCGTGCGAGGCGATCTTGCCGTCCTTGTAGATATCGACCTCTTCGCCGAAGTAGTAGACGTCGTTGGTTCGCTTCGAGATCGCGAAGTAGTTGCGCGAGATCTCGACCAGTTCGCCGTTCTTGCTCTCGTGTTCCTCGACGACGCGCGTGGTCACGCCGTCGACGACGCGGGTCTGATCGAGCACGGTGATGACGAGCCTGACCTCGTCGTCGCCCTCCTTGCCCTCGAGGACGAGCTCGTGGCCGGGCTCCAGGATGAAGAAGGGATTGCGCCCGGTCGCCGCGAGTTCGTCTCGCTCGACGATGAACTCGGTGCTGTAGGGCGCCTCATTCGAGGTCGTGACCGTCGATACGCCGGTCGAGGCATCGATCTCCAGGCTCTCGACCGCCTTGACGGTGACGACCCGGACCTTCCAGACCGGCCTGTCCTTCTTCATGACGAGATGGGCCTCGATCGCCGACCAGGGCTTGTCGGCCAGCGCCTGCTCGACGGCGCCCTTCACGTCGAGCTTGCAGGCGGCGACGAGAGCGGACATGTCATCCGATTCGCGCTCGGTCTCGACGAGCTTCCCGGTCGCTGCGTCGAGGACGACGTTGAAGGTCTCGCTGCCCTGGGCGAAGTCGATCGAATAGACGAGCTTGCCCTTGTCGAGCTCGAGTTCGGCATGGAAGACGGTGCCCGTCTTCGCCTCCTTCAGGCCGCGATCGACCGCCTCGGTCAGACCGAAGCTCGCCTTCTGCAGGAGGTCCTGCCACATCTGGTGGTCCTGGGGGGCCCCGGGGGCGGAGCGCTGGCCGACGAGCAGGAACGAGAGGACGAGGGAGGCCAGCAAGATGGTCTTCGAGCGCCTGGAAGCATTCATGTTCGAACTCCTTCCGTGGTCGGGTGACGGACCGATCCTGTACTCCCGGGCTGAGCGGAAGCTGAACCGGTCCACTTTCCCCGGTCGTTTCGAACCGGGATCCTTCAGCGCCGGGCGTGGTCGCGCAGGACCTGGGCGACGCAGGCCGTGAGACGCTTGCCCATGGGGATGTGCAGGAACTCGTTGGGACCGTGAGCGTTCGAGGCCGGACCGAGCACGCCGGTGATCAGGAACTGGGCTTCCGGGAACTTCTCGCCCAGCATGCCCATGAAGGGAATCGTTCCGCCCTCCCCCATGTAGACGGCCTCGCGGCCGAAGTAGGTCTGCGAGGCGTCCTCGACCGCCTTCTCCAGCCAGGGAGCCACGGCCGGAGCATTCCAGCCCGACGCGCCCTGCTCGCCCTTGAAGCTGACCTTCGCGCCGTAGGGCGGATCACGCTCGAGGATCTCCTTCATCGCCGCGGTCGCCTCGTCGGCGTCCACCAGCGGCGGAAGGCGGAGCGAGATCTTGACCGAGGTGAAGGGACGCAGGACGTTCCCCGCGTTGCTCAGCGCCGGAAGTCCGTCCACGCCGGTGATCGAGAGTGCCGGTCGCCAGGTCCGGTTGAGGATCTGCTCGCCGAGATCGTCGGTGACCGGGCGCATGCCCTTCACCCAGGGGAACTTGCCGGCGACCTCCTCGCCGAGAACGCGGCCGGCGA
>JBFIHP010000834.1:0-1615 GCA_041601735.1 Planctomycetota bacterium
GAGGTCGAGGCGGCCCTGGGTATCGACGTGGGTGATGACGTCCTCGCCCAGCGCCCGCATCTTCTCTTCGATCTCGAGCAGGCCGAACTGGTTCAGGAGGTGCTCGTGCAGCGAGGGACCGGGGCCGGCCGTGTTGTTCATCGCCTCGAGCTTGCGGTCGCTGGCCTCGTGGTCGATGGCGCTCTTGAAGCGCGGCATCTCCTCGTCCCAGTAGCCCTGGGCCTCGAGAGCGTCGAACTCGGTCTCGACGCTACCGGCGGTTTCCGGCTCGGCGGCCGCGGGAGCGTCGGGCGTGGCATCCTCCTCGGCGGAGGGCAGGACCTCGAGGAACTCGTTGGTATCGAGCTCCTGATCGACGAGATTTCTCAGATCGATGGTGGGGAGCTGGAGGATCTCGATCGACTGGATGATCTGCGGCGCCAGCTTGAGCTGCAGATCCAACTTCTGGTTGAGTCGAAGTTCGAGAGCCATAAGTCCCAACGCACAAACATCTTCGAAAGTCGCGACAGGGGAGATGCAGGGATGGGGCCCCGAACCGCCCGAGGGGCCGTATTATAGGAAGCAAATGGCTTGCCGAAGCCCTCTTTTAGATAAAAGAAGACTCAGTCGAGGGCTTGACGCCGGGCGATCGCCTCTCTCAGGATCTCGACGTTGGCGAACTCGATCGAGCCGCCCACCGGCAGACCGCGCGCGAGCCGGCTGAGCTTCAGCCCGCGGCCCTTCAGGTGCTCCTCGAGCACGAGCGCGGTCACGTCGCCCTCGGCGTCGGGGTTGGTCGCGAGCAGGACCTCGCGCACCGGACTCCCCTCCTCCGCCAGACGCTCGAGCAGCGCCGGCAGACTGGTCTCGTCGATCCCCTTCCCCTCCTGCGGCGTGACCTTGCCCTGCAGGACGTGATAGAGGCCCTGGTAGACGCCGACCTTCTCCAGCGCGATGAGATCGCGGACGTGCTCGACCACGCAGACGACCGTCCGGTCGCGATTGCGATCGGCGCAGATCCGACAGAGCTCGCCGTCGGCCATGTTGAAGCAGACCCGGCAGGTCTTCAGCTGCTCCTTCACGTCGCGGATCGCGCGCGCCAGCTTCATGGCGCTGTCGCGGTCGATCTTGAGCAGGTGGTAGGCCAGCCGCTCGGCCGTGCGCGCACCGATGCCGGGGAGCTTCTCGAGCTCGGCGATCAGGCGCTGGAGGGGTTCGGCGAGTTCCTTCATGAGGATCGACGCGGTCCTTCGTTCAGAACAGGCCGCCGAGGCCGCCCATGCCGCCGGTGACCTTGCCCATCTCCTCCTCGGAGAGTTCGTTCGCCTTCTTCAGGCCGTCGTTCACGGCGACCTGGATGAGGTCCTCGAGCATGGCGATGTCGTCCGGATCGACGACGTCCTTCTTCAGCTTGATGCCGACCACCTCGCCGCCGCCGTTGACGAAGGTCGTGACCATGCCGCCGCCGGCCGTGCCCTCGACGACCCGCTCCTTGAGCTGGTCCTGCACCTTGGCCATCTGCTCCTTCATCTTGCGAGCCTGGTTCATGAGCTCGCCCGGATCGAATCCCTTAGCCATCGTCTCTCTCCACCTCGAGGATGCCGCCGTCGAAGGACTCGACGATCTTGCGGACGGC
>JBFIHP010000835.1:0-1615 GCA_041601735.1 Planctomycetota bacterium
GATTGTACTCGCGACGCAAGAAGGCGTTGGGCCGCAGGCCCGGCGCGGCGCGGAATTCCGAGCCCGGGCCGACCCTGACGGCCCGCGGCGAGGCGCGGCGCTTCCTTGCGAATGGAGTGGAATTTCCTAAAACACAGCCGGCCCATCGGGCCCGTTCGGCGGGTCCGGAGCGAGGTCCGGAAGCCGACCTCAAATCGCCCTCCGGCAAGGGCTTGCGCGGCCTCGCGATTTTCCCGCAGCGAAGGACTCGGACCGATGAGCATCGAGAGGAAACCCTCCTGGCTCAAGATCAGACCGCCGGCCGGCGAGAGCTACCAGCGCATCAAGGGACTGCGCCAGGAGCTGAAGCTCGCCACGGTCTGCGAGGAGGCCCGTTGTCCGAACCAGGCCGAGTGCTGGGGCGGCGGCACCGCCACCTTCATGCTGCTCGGCGACACCTGCACCCGCGGCTGCCGCTTCTGCAACGTGAAGACCGGCAACCCGCAGCTCGCCGTCGATCACGACGAGCCCCTGAAGATCGCGCAGTCGGTCGAGGCGATGCGCCTCAGCTACGTCGTCCTCACCATGGTCGATCGCGACGATCTTCCCGACGGCGGCGCGGCGCACGTCGCGCGCACCATCCGGGTGCTGAAGGAGAAGAGCCCCGGGCTCATGGTCGAGATCCTCACCGGCGACTTCCGCAACGACGAGGCGGCGATCCGCACCGTGGTGGCATCGCCCTGCGAGGTCTTCGCCCACAACATCGAGACGACCCGCGCGCTCACGAAGGCGGTGCGCGACCGCAAGTGCGGCTACGACCAGAGCCTCGACGTCCTGCGCAAGGCGCGCGCGATGCGCCCCGACGTCGTGACCAAGAGCTCGATCATGCTGGGTCTCGGCGAGACCGACGCCGACGTCGAGGAGACGCTCGCCGACCTCCTCGCCGCGGGCGTGAAGATCGTCACCCTCGGCCAGTACCTCCGTCCGGCGCCGAAGTTCCTGCCGGTGGTGGAATACGTCACCCCCGAGAAGTTCGCCTACTGGCAGCGGCGGGCCGAGGAGATGGGCTTCGCCTTCTGTGCCTCCGGTCCGCTCGTGCGCTCGTCCTACCGGGCGGGCGAGCTCTTCCTCGAGCGCTATGTCGAGGGGCAGCGGGCCGCGACTGAGGCCGCGGGGTCATGAGCGACCTCCGCCGCGTGCTCGGCGACGATGGCGAGGTCTTGCAGGGCGGCGTCGATCTCCATCGGACGCAGCTGCTCGAGCTCTTCCGGTACATGCTGCTCGGCCGCGAACTCGACCGCAGGCTCGGCGAGCTGGCGAAGACCGCTCGGATCGGCCCCTACCCCGCCGCCGAAGGCAGCGAGGCCTGCGCCGTCGGCACGGCAGCGGCGATGAAGCCCAGCGACTGGCTCTTCCCGTCCTGGCGCATGGGCGCGGCCGCCCTGGTGCGCGACGTCCCCCTCCAGGACCTCGTGGACAACGCGCTGGGCAACTCCCGCGACCGGGCCCGCGGACGTCAGGGGCCGGGGAGCCTCGGCTTTCGCAACGAGCTGGTCGTACCGGTCTCGGCGCCGGTGGGCACGCAGATCGTGCAGGCCGTCGGACTCGCTCACGCGGCGCGTCTGCGCGGCGACGC
>JBFIHP010000836.1:0-1612 GCA_041601735.1 Planctomycetota bacterium
CGGTGCAGCCCATGATCAGATCGAGGAAGACCGGCCAGCGGCCGCCGCGCCGGTCGTCGTTCAGGTACTGGGCCTGGACCACGACCGATCCGCCCGGGCGGATGCGCTCGTGGAGACGGCGGAGGAGCTTCCGGCTCTCGGCCTCGCCCAGCATGTGCATCATGTTCGAGACCAGGGCGATGTCGTAGTCCCCGGGAATCTCGTCCCTGGTGCAATCGGCGGGGATGTAGTGCACGCGGCCCGCCACGTCGTAGCGGCTCTCGAGATCGCGGGTCACCTCCAGGGCCTCGGGCAGATCGAGCAGGAAGACCTCGAGCCGAGGATGGGCCTCGGCCAGCGCGAAGGAGTAGCTGCCCGGACCGCAACCGACGTCGAGGAGCCTGGTCGCGTCGCCGATGTCGAGGAAGTCCACGATCTCGCTGCCGCGGAAGACCGCGTAGTTGTGCATGCCGAGCGTGAAGGCTCGCTGCAGGCCCTCGGTCGCCACGTGGTCGCTCCTGAGGTCGGCCGAGGGCGCACCGGTCCTGACCGTCTCGTCGAGCTTCGCCACGGCGCCGCAGAGGTAGTCCATGTAGCGAAGGTAATCGGCGATGTAGCGGTCGCCGTCGGCCTCGACCAGGAAGCTCTCGAGGCCCTCGGCCACGCGGAAGCGACCATCGGCGACCCTGATCAGGCCGGCGGAGACGCCCGCGTCGAGCAGACGCCGGGTCATGGCGGGGTCGGACTCGATGCGCCCCGCGAGCTCCTCGGCCGGGAGCCCCTCGGGACCGAGGTTTTCGAAGACGCGCAGCCGGAGGAGGGCGAAGAAGACGCTGGCCAGCAGCGAACCCTCCACCATCGACAGCAGCTTGATCTGCGTGCGCATCTGCGCGGCAGCGCTCGACTCGGTCACGTCCTGCTCCTATCCGGCCTTCTCGGCCGCGGCCCGCACCAGCTCGGGGAAAATCTGGTCACGGTGCATGCCGCAGCCGCCGGGCTCGAGCCCGCCTCGATCGAGGACGAGCTGCTTGTACTTCTTCATGATCTTCGGGTCCTGCATGAGATCGAGGACCTTCATGTACTCCTCGTGCCGGTCGAAGAAGTCGCCGGCGAGCAGGTAGTGCCCGACGGCCAGCGCCGTCTGGTTCTTCTCGTGGATGAGATCCGCCGCCGACCCCATGTCGGCCCAGGTGAGCGAATTCGGGTCGTAGAAGCCGCTGATCACCCGATAGAGCAGCTTGTAGGTGCCCTGGATCGTGGCGTAGACCTCGTCGAGCCCCGCCGTGCAGGTCGAGACCGCGCCGTCGCTCTCGTCGAGCTTGGCGATGATCGCACCGGACACGAGCTGCGCGCTCTTCATGCCGAGGAAGACGCCGCTGGCGAAGATCGGATCGATGAAGGTCGCGGCATCGCCGACCATCGCCCAGTTGTGCCCGTGCTTCCTCTCGATCTGGTAGGAGTAGTTGGGCGCGGTGTTCACCTCGTTGGCGATCGAGGCCCCCTCGAGGATGTCGGCGAGGAAGGGTGCGGACATGATCTCGCTGACGTAGAAGTCGCGGGTGGTGTCCTCGCTCCCCTCCTCCTTCAGCTCGCGCATCCGCCTGCGCCGGTAATCGTTGTTGATCACGACGCC
>JBFIHP010000837.1:0-1589 GCA_041601735.1 Planctomycetota bacterium
GACTCCGCGTCGCGAACTCGCCGGTCGAGAGGTCCACCCAGGCGAGCCCCCGCTCATCGACCGCGGCCAGGTAGTTGTTCGCCCGGGCGTCGAGCGAGTCCTCTTCGGTGATGGTGCCGGGCGTCACGATGCGGGTGACGTCACGCTCGACCAGGCCGCTCGCCTGGGCGGGGTCCTCCACCTGGTCGCAGACCACGACCTTCTCGCCCTGGGCCACCAGCTTGCGGATGTAGGCCTCGGCCGTCTTCACCGGGATGCCCGCCATCGGGATGGCGTCGTCTCCCTTCGAGCGCGCGGTGAGCGTGAGCCCGAGCAGGCGGGCGGCCTTCTTCGCGTCGTCATGGAAGAACTCGAAGAAGTCCCCCATCCGGAAGAAAAGCAGTCCGTCCTTGTGCCGCGCCTTCACGGCGTGCCACTGTTTCATCATCGGTGTCATGGGAATCGTCCCGCTTTCGAGGCGCCGAACACTTTCCGATCGTAGCCCGCGGGGGCCCCATGATTCCGAGCCTCGATCCCGTCGAACTCATGCGCGATGCCTGGCGACGCTCGCGCATCCTGCGTGTCGCCGCCATCGTCGCCCTGATCAGCACGGGCCTCCTCGCGTTTCTCGCCTTTCGGGGTCGGGTGCATCCCGAGGTCGCGCTCGTGATCGCACTCTTCGATCTCGGCGTCTGGTACTTCGCCCTCGCCACGGCCGCGGCCTTCCGCGAATTCGGTCGCTGGTCGCGGACTCCCGGCGCCCGCCGCGTGGAGGAGGCGGCGGGCCTGCTCGCGCTCCTGACCATCGGGACTTCGCAGGGTCTTTTCCTGATCATGGTCCTGCGCCTGGCAGCTGGCTCGAGTGGTTGACATAAGTAACCTTGAAACAGATGGTTGCGACACCGCTTGGCGCGGCTCAAAAGGAATTGCAGCTTTCGGGGGCATCCATTAGAATCGCGCCGCCCTCGCCCGGGGTCCGGACCTAAAGGTTCGCGAGATCGGGCTCTTAGGGCTGGAAAAGCGGAGAAGGGTCACGAGACGCCGGAGTAGCCCGCGAGCAGATTCGCTCGACTCGGCCGGGTCCGAATTCCGGCGCCTCGTGGACCAGATTGCAAGTCGAACACGCGCATAGATTTAGCGCACCCACTGTCGGGAAGTCCCCTTGGCATCCCTCTTGCTCACGTTGAAAAGCAGGATGAACCTCGGGGGCGGCGGGTCGCGATTGGCGACCGGCCCCGGTTTCGTGGAAAGGAGTTGCCTCTCGATGAGAACGGATCAACTGGCTCGATTCCTCGCGCCCCTGGCGCTCGTATTGGCCGCGAGTCTCGGCATCGTCGCCTGCGGCGGCGGTGGCGGCGGAGCCAACGGCGCGACCGGCGACGCCTCGGTCGTCGACATCAAGGTGCAGGGCATCGCAGAGCCGCTCCACACCAACGGCACCGACAACCCGGGCGGCGTGTTGCCCGTCGGCGCGTTCCTCAAAGACCGCTACCCGTCGCTCGAGCGCATCTCCGACGTCGGCGCCCCGCTGCTGGTCGTCGCCGGGGACGGCGACTCCATCATCCCCGTCGGCCAGAGCGAGCGGTTGTTCGCGGCGGCGAGCGAGCCCA
>JBFIHP010000838.1:0-1580 GCA_041601735.1 Planctomycetota bacterium
CCCGAACGAGCTGATGATCGGCGGCAGTCTCACCAACTACTCGCTCGGGCACCCGCGCCTGCGCTCGACACTCGCCGTCGGCGTCGCCTACGGCTCCGACATCCAGAAGGTCCGCAAGATCCTGAACGAGGTCGTGGCCAACCACGGCCTCATCCTGAAGCGACCCGAGCCGGAGGCCTTCTTCGTCGGTTTCGGCGATTCCAGTCTCGACTTCAACGTGATGTTCTGGACCAACATCACGACGCACCGCCCGCGAACCCTGAGCGATCTTCGATTCGCGATCGACGCGGCTTTCCGGCGCGAGGGGGTCGAGATCCCCTTTCCGCAGCGCGACCTTCACGTCCGCACGGTGGCCGGCACGGTGGTGGGCGCCTTCGGCGGCGCGAAGCTGCCGAAACCGGGCGACGGCGGGGCCCTCGACGTCGGACCGGCCGCGCCTCAGGGCGGCTCGGCGGAGAAGAGCTCGAGTTGACGCGGCCCCTCCGGCGGCGGGGGGCGGAAGCGGCTTTCGTCGGGTTCGAAGGGCCGCTCGGCGAGCCCCAGGGCTCGGCGGCGGTTCTCGAAGAGCGCGTGCATCTGCTCGGCGTAGGCTCCGAGGCCGCGATTACGCAGCCCGAAGCGGCTCTCGTGGAGTGCGCCGCCGCGCATCTCGCGCAGGAGCGCGAGGACGCGGTTTCTCGCCTCCGGGCGCCCGCGTTCGAGCCAGTCGATGAAGATCCCCGCCACCGCGCCGGGCAGGCGCAGGAGCAGCCAGGTCGCGCTCCGGGCGCCCGCCGCCGCTGCCGCCGCGAGCAGGGCGGGGATCTCGCGGTCGCTGAGCCCCGGGATGACGGGGCCGAGCATGACGCCCGCGGGGATGCCTGCCTCGGTGAGCTCCCGCAAGGCGTCCAGCCGTGCCTCGGGCGCCGAGGCCCGGGGCTCCATCGAGCGGGCCAGGTCGCGGTCGAGGGTCGTGAGGCTGAGCGTCACCGAGACGAGGTTCTGCTCGGCGAGGGCGGCGAGCAGATCGAGGTCGCGGAGGATCAGACGGCTCTTGGTGACGATCCCGACCGCCTGACGCGCCTCGAGCATGACCTCGAGACAGGACCTCGTGATCCGCAGCTCCGCCTCGAGGGGCTGCCAGCCGTCGGTCACCCCGGCGATGGCGATCCGCTCACCCTGCCAGGAGGGCCGGCGCAGGGCGGCGCGGAGCAGCCGAGGGGCCTCGGGCTTGGCGACGATGCGGGTCTCGAAGTCGAGGCCGGCGGAGAATCCGAGCTGCTCGTGCGAGGGCCTGGCGTAGCAGTAGACGCAGCCGTGTTCGCAGCCGCGGTAGGGGTTGAGCGACCAGCGGAAGGGGAGGTCGGGCGAGTCGTTCGAGCTGAGGATGCTCCGCGAGCGGTCGATCGAGACCTGCGTGCGCGGGCCGGTTCCGAGCCCGCCTGCGCGGCGCAACTCTTCGAGATGGTCCCGCTCGACCTCGCGGGCGAGGCGCTCGAAGCGGTTCGGCGGGTTGTCTGCCGCGCCGCGGCCGCGCGGCCCTGGTGGTCGGGCCATGTCCTCCTCCGGAAGGGAAGAGCCTATCGCCCGGAACCGACAGG
>JBFIHP010000839.1:0-1574 GCA_041601735.1 Planctomycetota bacterium
ATCGACCAGCTGGACGAGCGAACGCGTGCTCACGTAGTCCTTGGTCATGACCCAGTCGCCGGGCCGCAGCATGCTGAAACCGATGCCCTGATCACGGAGGATCGTGAGCTCGATCGGCTTCGCGACCGCTCCGGCCTCCGGAGCGGTCGAGACCTTCGTCTCGCCGGCCGGGCCGGGACCCGGCTCGGGCTCGGAGGACCTCCTCTTGCGGTAGATCGCCTGGAGGACGTCGAGCGCCACGCCGTCTCGCTTGAGTTCGAGGATGCGCCCGGCATCGACCTCGTAGCGCGAAGGCGAGGCCTCGATCCGGGCCACGATCGTCGCGCTGTCGATGCCCTCGTTGGCCATCCGGAGGATGTCGTCGATCCCGAGCTCCTCCCCGACGCCGTCCTTCTTCTCCGTGCCCGGGGTCTCACCGCGCATCAGGTCGATCACCATGGCGGGCACCTCGGCGCGCGCGAGCGCCAGCACGTCGGTGGGGCCGAGCAGCCAGACGCGATCGGCCGCCTTCACGGTTTCCAGCAGGGCGGGGAGGTCCCGAGACTTCTGCCACCGGGCGATGACGTCGGCGACCTCGAGTTTCAGCGGAGCGGTCTTCGGCAGCCTCGCCCGGAGCCAATCGAGCAGGGTCGCATCGACTTCGGCGGCTTCGAGGGCCGCGATGTCCTTCTGATCGATCTCGAGCCGGCGGCCGTCCTCGCCCAGCCAGGCGATGATGTCGCGGCTGTCGAAGCCGTACTGGATCAGATGCTCGATGTCGCTGCGGCGGGCGGTCTCGATCTTCTGGGCGTGGATGGGCAGCGCCCCGGCGAGCACCACCGCCAGGAGCAGGATGCGGGCGGCGATCTTCATGGTCTCTCTCCTCGGACTCTCGCTTTCCTGATCGGCTCCAGGCTGCATAATCTTGAGGCCCGACTGAATTACCGGGAGTGGCGGATGGACGTGGACGCGATCGAGAGCGAGCTGGGCCGGGAGTGGTTGCTTCCCTGCGGCAACGGAGGTTACGCCTCCGGGCGCACGAGCACGGCCCGGACGAGGTCCTACCACGGGCTCCTCGTCGCGGCCCTGCCGGCGCCCGACGACCGCATGCTCGTGCTCGCCCAGGTGGACGAGGTCGTCCGGGACCGGGCGGGGCGGACCTGGCTTCTCGCGACCCACCAGTACCGGGACGGCACGGTCCACCCTCAGGGGCGGCGCCATCTCGAGGCGGCCGGCCGCCGCGGCCGATCGATGGTCTGGCGCTGGCGCCTGGACGCCGTCCTGATCGAGCGGCGACTCGAGGTCGGTCCCGGCAATCGCGGTCGCCTGGTCTGGAGCCTCCTCGAAGGCGAGCTCGACTCCCTGATCTGTCGGCCCTTCGTCAGCTTCCGCCGTCACCACGGCGGTGCCGGGCCAAAGCTCGACTTCGAGGTCACGGGGTCGCGCGCCGGCCTGCGGTTCGAGGGCCGATCGGAACGACTCCGGCTCGAGGCTTCGGCTGGGATCTGGCGTTCCGAGGCGATCCGTCACGAGGACATCCGCCTCGCCGACGAGAGTCGGCGCGGTCTCGGCGACGTCGAGGCCCTGGATTCGCC
>JBFIHP010000840.1:0-1566 GCA_041601735.1 Planctomycetota bacterium
ACCCGCACGCCCTTCTTCTTTCCCGGCGCGCGCGCCGCGGCTCAGCTGTTCAGGATGCGTGCGACCCGCTGCAGGAGGGCATCGCTGCTGTAGGGCTTGGCGAGGAACTCCACCTTCTCGCCGAGCTGGTCGCTGGGATCGAGGTGATCGGCGGTGTAGCCCGAGACGAAGAGGATCCGGGTGCCGCGGAAGTCGTCCTGGAAGGACCGGGCGAGCTCGGGCCCGCTCATGCCCGGCATGACCACGTCGGTGATCAACATGTCGACCGCTCCCGCGCGGCCCTCGAGCAGGCCGATGGCCTCGGCGCCCTCCGAGGCGGCGAGGACCTCGTAACCGAAGCGCCTCAGGATACGTTCCGTCACCCGACGAACGGCGTCGTCGTCCTCGCAGAGGAGAATGGTGGCCTTGGCGGCGTCGGACACGTGTCGTTCCTGGTCTTGCGCTTGGCCCCTCATCTTAGCGGCTCGCGTTCGGCCTGCCAGAAGGGACTGGAAATGCGGGTCCGGCATGCTACCGATCAGGCCTGCGCGATCAAGACGAGTCGGGCTCGCGACAGGGAGCGGCTCCGGCGGTAGGATCGAGCGGCGAGATGGAGACCAGGGAATGCGTCAGTTCCTCACGGGTATCGTCGTCCTGATGCTCGGCGTCTCGGGGGCGGCCCAACTGCCGCTCCGCGGCCTGTTCAGCGGAGGCCCCGGCGAGACGCTCGGTGCGGCGATCGCGGGCATCGGCGATCTCGATGGCGACGGGCATCCGGAGATCCTCGTCGGAGCCCCCCGCTGGTCGGGAACCGGCGCCGATGCCGGTCGGGTCCTCGTCCTCTCCGGCGCCGACCTGAGCCTGATCCGCACGCAGTCCGGTCAGGCCGGCGACAAGCTGGGATTCGCCCTCTCTGCCCTCGACGACATCGATTTCGATCTCGTCCCCGATTACGCCCTGGGTTTGCCCGGGGCCGACCGCGTGCAGATTCACTCGGGCCAGACCGGCGCGTTGATCCGCGTGGAAGCGGGACCGGCCGGCGAGGGCCGCGGTCGGGTCGTCGCAGGTCTGCCCGACATCGACGGCGACGGCGCCGGGGAGATCCTGATCGGACTACCTCAGGCCACGGTCATGGCCCCCGGCGACGGGCGAGCGCTCCTGATCTCGGGCGCGACCGGCGCGGTCCTGCTCGACCTCCACGGCGATTCGGCAGGCGACGCCTTTGCCACCACTCTGATCGGCGTGGACGACCTCGACGGTGACGGCCTCGCCGACCTCGCGATCGGTGCCTCCGAGGACGACCCGACGGGCTACGCCTCGGGACGACTCGTCTTCGTCTCCTCGGCCACGGGTCTGACCCTCGCCGCGCGCGACGGCCCGGCTCCTCTCGCCCGCCTCGGGTCCGCGCTGGCCCTGCTCGACGACATCGATGGCGACGGACTGCGCGACCTGGCCGTCGGCGCTCCTCTCCACGGCCCCTCTTCGGCCGGACGGATCGAACTCGTTTCGAGCGCGACCGGAGCCGCCCTCCAGGTCCTCCCCGGGACGGTCGCCTTCGGCCTCTTCGGCAGTTCGCTGGCGGGCCTC
>JBFIHP010000841.1:0-1566 GCA_041601735.1 Planctomycetota bacterium
ATCGTCGAGCCGTTCGAGATTCGCGACCAGCGCCGAGCGGACCGGGGCGGAGCGCTCGGCGGCGAGGGCGCGCGCGAGGGTCGGCGCCGCCTCGTCGGGACTCGAGGCCCGCAGGGCGCCCGCGGCCGCGGCCCGGACGATCGCGGCATCCGCGGCGAGCAGGCCCATGATGCGCTCCCCGAACTTCGGCTCGCGGATGTTGCCCATCGCCGTGAGCAGGAGCGCCGTCCGCTCCGCGCCGGGCGCGCGGTCGAGCTCGGCGAGGATCCGCCCGGAGATCCGTTCGGACCGCGGGTCGGCGCCGCGACGGAGATTCCCCGCCACGCCTCCGAGCGCCAGCAGGGCGCCGTTCGCGAGGTCGCGATCGGCGGTCAGGTCGCCGGCGCAGTTCCACAGCGAGGCGACGACCGCGTCGTCGGGGCGCGTCAGCCCGACGATCGCGGCGATCGCCTGGAACCGCGTCTCGCGACGAAGCCCGGCATCGTCGACCACCGCCCGCAGCTGCGCGGCCGCGGCGTCGTTGTCGGCGAGTTCCAGGACATGGGCGAGCGCCGCCGTCGTCTCCTGCGGGATGGCCGGGTCCGCGAGGGCGAGACCGACCACGCCCGCGAGCCCGGGCTGCTCCTTGATTGCCGCGGCGAGCGCCTCGAGGGCCTCGCGATCGCGGCCCCCGACCGAGATCAGGTGCAGGAGTCTCGATCGGAAGTCGGCCTCGTCGGCGGCATCGATGACGGCCTCCGCCTCGTCCGCGCGCGCCTTCATGGCGGCCATGTCGATCGCCAGGCCCTCGAAGTCCTCGTAGGACCCGGGCAGGGCCTGCTCGATCGCGGCCGACCAGCGGACCGCGCGCAGCGACCCGCGGAGCGACACGCGGAGCCGCTGGCCCTGCGTGCCGCGGATCTCGATCGCCTCGTCCACGTCGGCCGCATCGATCCAGCTGCGGTCGGGCGACCAGCGAAGCAGCGTGAGCGAGCGCAGGACCCGAACCTCCGGATCGGCGAAGAGCGGCAGCCTCCCGCCCTCCGCCGGGTCCTCGATCTCGAAGTCGCGTTTCGTCTTCGTCGCCGAGCGCCCGTCGGCGCCGAGGCTGTAGATCGCGAGGTGGCGTCCGGTGCCGTCGAGCTCCTGGGAGTGCCACTCGGCCGCGAAGGGGTCTTCGGCCTGCACGATCTGGAAGGCGCGGATCAGGTTCTCGAAGGCCAGATGCGTCAGCTCGCGCCGGTCGTCCGCCATGAACCGGAAGGACGCGGGTCGGCCCTGCCGATCGAAGCTCGCGAGGAACGGAGCGGACGAGTCGAGAGACGGGCCGGTCGGCTCCGATCCGTCGCGCACGACGAAGACAGTGGTGATCGCGTTCCTGCCGACGTCGAGGACCCGCATCCCCAGGACGCCGGCGATCCTCTGCGGCGGCGGGGTCTCCTCCGGCGAGGAAGCGAGACCCAGGGCGAGGGTCGTGTCGAATTCGAACTCGTAGACCCGCAGGTCACCCCGTCGCCAGAAGACCGGTTGCGCCGACATGGTCGCAGCCGAGGAACGATCGAGCTCTCGGCTGCCGTCGTCGGCCAC
>JBFIHP010000842.1:0-1553 GCA_041601735.1 Planctomycetota bacterium
AGGACCTGCGCGCTCTTCCCGGTCGCGGGGTCCCAGCGGAGGACGCCCTCCTCGAGGATGCCCTTCCGGCTGAACTCCCAGTGCAGGAGGCTGCCGTCGTCGAGCCACTGATGGCTTCGCGACAGACCGATGGCGCGAGCCTCGGGCCCGTACATCCAGGCGATCGGGTCGTCGCCCATGTTCTGGGCGAAGCCCGTGGTTGCCGTGAGAAGAAGCGCCAGGAGGGCCGTGACCGGCCCCCGAAGATCCGTGAGTCGAGACCTCATCGATGTCGTTCCATTGCCTGGGGCCTGATCGGCCGGTCGTTCCTCGGTCCGCGCGGCCTCGTTCGGCCGCGGGGTCGTTCTCGCTGCGCGCCCATTCTAAGTCCCGATCGGGCGAGCGTAAACGCGAAGAGCCCCGACGTCTCCGTCGAGGCTCCTCGAGAGCCGGGCAGGCTCGGCGGGGGGCGGCTCAGAAGGTCACGACGACCGGATTCGACAGGTAGTACTGGAAGCCCAGCGCGTCGAGGTAGCTGCTCACCGACTGGAAGGTCACGCTGAGGCCGAGGCCGTTCAGGTAGCCCATGTTGAAGTAGGCCCGGACGTGGTTGCCGTCCATGCCCGTGACCAGCGAGGGATCGTAGCTCCCCACCAGTCCGGTCGCGGAGACCGCGCCGAAGTTCGGTCCGGGCGCCAGGATCGTGCTGGCGAGCGGGCCCCAGGGGGTCGCCAGGATCGGCGGGGCGAGGTCCCAGGTGTAGGTCAGGAGCATGCCGGGCTGCTCGGTGAAGGTCGTGAAGATCAGGGTGCCGACCGAGGCGTTCCAGTAGACCTTGAACTCGCGGATGTAGAGATCGATGTCGACGACGTTCTGGCCGTCGTCGGCTCGCACGATCACCGGTCCGGGAATCGATCCGGCCGTGAGATTCACGCCCGCCTTGCCGGTCGCGTCGGTGAGGACGGAGGAGGCGCCGGCGATCGCGGCGTCGCCCGAGACGACGCTGAAGTTGACCATGTGGCCCGCGGCCGGAACGGCGCCCGCCGCGAGGACCTGCACGGCGGCCTGTCGCGGAAAGGCCGAGTTCACATTGGTGCCGTGCGCGGCGCCGGCCACCGCCGCCATGCTGGCCTTCGGGTCCAGCGTCAGCGCGACCTGATTGATCGGGCCGGGGCGGAAGAGGTGGATGGTCGCCGGCACCTGCGAGACCTGTGGCGGCAGATCGGTCTCGAAGCGGAAGTTGTAGAGCGAGCCCCAGCGCAGCGCATTGGCGTTCTGGTTCGCGGCGTGGGAGTCGGTGGACCAGAGCAGGGTGTTGCCGGTCGTGACGCTGCTCGTCCAGTCCGTGCCGGCGAAGGGTTCGCCGCTGTGATAGTCGACGTCGTGGAAGCCGACGTTCGAAACCTGGGCGCCGGCCGGCAGCTGGACCTCGAAGGCGCCGGCCGCGAGATGCGAGTTCAGGTTGTGGACCGCGATCTCCCAGGCGAAGTTGCCGCTCGCGAGCGGCGTGAGCTTGAAGCCCACCCAGAAACGACCCTCGCCGGGCCCGTCCACCGCCGTCAGGGTCACGCCGG
>JBFIHP010000843.1:0-1550 GCA_041601735.1 Planctomycetota bacterium
CTCCGACTGCGGCACCTCGATGCAGGCGAGGTAGCGCTCGGCCTCCGGCTGCGCGAGGATCGCATCCATCTGCGCGTGCTCAAGCCGTCGCTCGGCGACGTCGAAGGTCTCGACCTCGATGCGACCCGCATCGCGGTAGAAGGCCCTCAGGCCCGGACCCGTGACCGTCAGCAGTCGACCGTCCTTCCAGACGATCGCCCGCTGCGACTCGCCGAGGTCCAACACGACGAGGCGTTCGGCCAGGGCCGGCTCGCGTACCAGGACCTCGAGCAGGCGGTGGCGCAGCTCGACGTCGAGCGTGTTCAGGACGCAGACCTTGACCCGATCGGGCCGGAACAGACGACTCCACAGGCGGTGCCTTCCCGGAGGAAGCAGTCGCTGGAAGTCGCCATCCCGGAGGACGAGTCCGAGCTCGTAGCTCTTGATCGTGACGGTGATCAACATCATCTCTCCTTTCGACTTCCGTCCGTGACCGCGGTCCCCGTGACCGCGACCCTTCTCGCCCCGCGGCGAGGGAATAGGTGCGTCGCGACCCCTTCGAAGGAGTCCCGACCGCACGCCGACCGCGACGGGACCGGGGTCGGAAGAGCGTGCCCTCGACGATCGCCATCCGCTCAGGGGCGGCGTTCGCCTCGAGGACGATCTCCGGACCGAGGCCGCAGGCCCGTCGGCGTCGTCCGCGGGGCCCAGGGGCCCGTCCCGAAGGACGCTCCGCAGGCCTCGCGATCCGCGGTCGGGCCCCGCCATCGGGGCCGCGACGCGATCGTGTTCGACGATTCGAGGCGGGATTCGAACCCGCAACTTCCAGATCCACTGTCTGGCGCTCTGACCGATTGAGCTACTGCTCAACGGATGCGAACCAGTCCCTGAGGGAACACGAGAGGACGAGCCGTCACCGACGTCTCCCGCGCCCCGGGCTTCACACGACCGTTGCTCGGCTGGACGCGCGCTGATCCGTCGCGCGCGTCGACATGAAAAAAAGGGCCCCGGAGTCGGCGACTCCGGGGCCCTTCGAATGCGTTCCTGCTCGCTTCAGCAGAGACGATTCTCGACCACGAAGTCACGAAGAGGCCGGACGACGACGACCGCATCGCGGCCTTCGTGCATCGACATCTGCTTCGGGTTGTGGTCGAGGTGATTCATCTTCGTACTCGTCTTCCACTGGTGCGAGCCGCCAAGATAGGCTCGACCCCGACGACTTCAAGACCGTCTCGGTTTTTCTTTCCGCTGCCGATGGAGCGGAGATCGGTTCGCCCCGGCCGAGGTCGGCGTGGGGTCGATAAAGCGCATCGCGGCGCCCGTAGCCCATCGGGTCAAGTCTCGGCCCGCGGATGCCGATGGATGATCATGCGGCCCGACGCGGCCGGGGACGGGAACGAGTGAATCGGGACAGGGCATGGGCGCCACCAGGACCTTGACGGACCCCTTCCAGCCGGCCGGCTTCGAGTGCAACGGCTGCGGGAAGTGCTGCACGAACCTCTCCGGCGAGCGGGGCATCCTCCTCGGTCCGGCCGACGTCCTGAATCTCGCGAAGGCGCTCGACATTCCGC
>JBFIHP010000844.1:0-1545 GCA_041601735.1 Planctomycetota bacterium
ACCGAAGAGCCGCTCGGCGCTGCGCCGCTCCGAGAGCCGGAGCCGGAATCGATCGAGGATCGTCGCGGGATTCCGCGTCCGGCTGACCATGCGCTCCTCGATGTCGAAGGTCGTCGGGATCTCCCCGATGTTCTCGTCGGTCTCGAAGAAGTCCGGTCGCACCATGCCGAAGGGAGTGAAACCGCTGTCGGCGAGCCGACTCGCCAGGGACGCGCTCTTCTCGGTCGATCCGAGCCGCACGGCCGTTCCGGGAAGGAGCGAGTGATGCAGTGCGACCGCCGCCGAGACCCGATTCGGGCTCGCGGCCCAGGTCTCGAGGAAGACGGTGCTCTCGTTCGAGAAGGCCTCGAAGTTCGGCATCGGCGGCCCGCCCGAGCCGTAGATGGGCAAGAGGCCGAGGGCGACGGAGTCGATGGTGATCAGGATGACGTCACGCTCGGCGATGTCGGGGACGCGCTCGACCAGGGCGTCTCGGGCCGCGCTCGTGTCGTGGAGGGGCCCGCGCGGGAGCGGCTTCTGGGCCTGGACTCCGACGGCGAAGACGGCGACGAGCGACAGGGTGATCAACGGGCGGATGATGACGTTCACCTTCGTTTCCTCTCGGGATCGGCGTCCGGTGGATCTGCGCAATCCATTTGTCTCAAATCCCTTGGGGCTTTTCGACTGCCCGGCCCGTCGATCTTGCGCAAAAGCCGCCGCGGGTCGTGATCGCCGCCCGTCGCGCAGCGACGCCTGTTATCCTCGCCCCGCGAGGAGGATTGCGCGCATGACCCGAGAACGAATCGCGGCGGCCGTGGCGGATCTGGTCGAGGTGATGAAGCGGCTGCGTCGGGAATGCCCCTGGGACCGGCGTCAGAGCCACGAGTCGCTCCGGCGCTACCTGTTGGAGGAATGCCACGAGGTCCTCGACGCCCTCGACCGCGGCGATCGGGCCGAACTGCGCGAGGAGCTGGGCGACCTCCTCTTCCAGGTCTGGTTCCACGCGGAGCTCGCCTCCGAACACCCCGAGGAGCCCTTCGGCCTGGCCGAGGTCCTGGAAGACGTCCGCGACAAGCTCGTCCGGCGTCATCCCCACGTCTACGGCGAGAAGCAGGCCGAGGATGCCGAGGCGGTCCGGCTCGACTGGGAGCGCATGAAGATGCAGGAGGGCCGCAGCTCGCGCCTGGAGGGCCTGCCGCCCGGCCTGCCCGCGCTGCTCGCGGCGCAGACCCTGCAGGACAAGGCGGCCCGCGTCGGCTTCGACTGGCCGAGCCTCGCTCCGGTCCTGGCGAAGACCCGCGAGGAGCTGGCCGAATTCCTCGACGAGCTCGAGGGCGATCCCGCGCCGAGCGAGGCCCCCGCCGCGCTGCGCGCGGAGTACGGCGACCTCCTCTTCTCGCTCGTGAACGTGGGTCGCTGGCTGGGCATCGGCCCCGAGGACGCCCTGCGCGAGACCAACCTGAAGTTCCGCCGGCGCTTCCGTCACATCGAGCGGCGCGCGGCCGAGGAGGGTCTCTCGCTCGAGCAGGCCGGCCTCGAGCGCATGGACGGCTGGTGGGACGAGGC
>JBFIHP010000845.1:0-1545 GCA_041601735.1 Planctomycetota bacterium
GCCAGCCGATCCACTGCTTCGGGAAGATGCGGTAGGCCAGCGTCGCGATGCCGCCGGCGATCAGCAGGTTGGCGAAGGGCAGGAAGGCCGCCCAGACGCCCATGTGATCGATGCCGGTGAGCTGGCTGCAACTCGCCAAGAGGGCATGGAAGAGGTTGGTGTGGTAGATGCCGTAGAAGTGGTCGCCGCTCACGAAGGGATCGACGTTGGTCAGGCCGTGGTCGAGGAACTGGCGGACGCGGGCCATGTGCATGAGGGCGTCGGCGCCGAGCTTCGACCCGACCCGTCCGCTCAGGTAGAAGACGAAGCCCAGGAGCAAGGCCTCGAGGACGAGGAAGCCCTTCAGGAGGCCGAGCAGCTCCTTGCTCTCGCGAGCGCGAATGAAGAGGTCGTAGACGCCCCAGATCACGAAGGCGACGACCGAGGCCGAGATCAGCCAGACCGGGAAGCCGAAGATGTAACCGAGGATGGCGATCGGGCTCATCGCCGCCAGGGAGGCGAGGAAGGAGAGCGCGATCGTCGGCAGGATTCCCGCCTCGCAGAGCGAGCGATCCCAGCGACGCAGGAGGGCCAGACCCGGGACGAGGAAGGCGATCCAGAAGAGCAGCGACAAGAGGTGCGAGTAGTATCCCATCCGGCTGTCCGACGAGCAGTTCACACGGCGACCGGCCTGTCCCCCGGATCGTCGTCCGCGCGGCCGCTCGAGGCGGGACAGGTTAGCACGACCGGCGGGTCAGAAAAGCGAAAGAGCGATTCGGGCGACGCCCGTGTTAGGCTCGCCGCGGAGCGCATGTTCATGCAGGATCACGAGGG
This sequence comes from Planctomycetota bacterium, assembly GCA_041601735.1. GTDB lineage: Bacteria > Planctomycetota > DRQF01 > JACKGY01. The sequence continues at coordinate 814 of JBFIHP010000845.1, forward strand.
CGAGAACTGGCTGCGAGTGGAGCGACCCCCGGCGCCGGTCGGGGGCACCGTCGTGATCCGGGCGCGGCTCTCCGGCCTGCCGAGCGATCCGTCCGCGCTCTCGGCCGACGAGCGCGCGCGCGCCGCGCGGCTCGTCCTGGAGCCGCGGCGGCGCGATTTCGTCGCGGGCCGTGCCTTCCTCAGGCGGGTCCTCGCGGCCTGGCTCGACGAACCCCCGGAAGCGCTGCGCTTTCGCTACGGGCCGCTGGGCAAGCCCGCGCTCGAGGGCGGAGGTCCCGTCTTCAACCTCGCCCACTCGGGCGAACTCCTGCTGCTCTCCCTGGCCGCCGATGGCGATCTCGGGATCGACCTCGAGGTCCTGCGGGAGGATCGTGACCTCGTCGCCCTTGCGGCCCGCTTCTTCGCTCCGGAAGAGCGCGCGGCCCTGGCCGAGCTGGAGTCGGGAGCTCGGAGCCGAGCGTTTCACGAGATCTGGACCCGCAAGGAGGCCGTGCTGAAGACCCTCGGCTCGGGTGTCTTCGAAGGCCTCGATCGTTTCGTCGTGACCGCCGGTCCCGGGCCCCGGCTCCTGCGCCGTCCCGAAGGGGAGCCCGGCTGGGAGGGGCTGGGCCTGATCGATCTCGGGCTTCCCGGGGCAGCTGCCGCGCTCTGCCGGCGGGGCGGGCCGTCCGACCTGACCCTGCTCGAGGACCCCTCCTGGGAGACGGGGTCCGGGTCGGTCTGATCCCCCGC
>JBFIHP010000846.1:0-1527 GCA_041601735.1 Planctomycetota bacterium
GGTGCCAGGATGGGCGCCCTCGGCCAAGCTGACCGACGGTGGGTCCGAGGTCCCGGATGCGCCGGAAGGAGTCCATGCCCGATGCTTGAACGCCAAGGTCGCCTACGCCGCCTCTTTGCGGTCCTGACCCTCGTCCTGATGTCACCGTCGATCTGTAATGGACACGGCACGCTCGTCTTCCCGAAGAGCCGGGCCTACCGGGTCTATGAGGCGAACCCCTCCAACCCGAGCTTCGCCCTGGCCGCCGCTGCCGTGGCCATCGACGGCGCGCTCTCCTACTACACCTGGAACGAGGTCTCTCGCAACATCCCGGCCGCGGTCGCGGCCGCACTTCCGCCCGGCTTCGACTACTCGCCCTGGATTCCCGACGGCGAACTCGCCAGCGCCGGTCGCACCGATCCCAACTCGACGGCCTACCCGCGGACTTATGCCGGCCTCGATCAGGTGAGCGCCGACTGGCCGCGCAGCAGGGTCGTGGCCGGAGAGACGATCACCTGTCAGTTCCTGGTCACGGCCAACCACAGCCCCAGCGTCTGGGACGTCTGGATGACGAAGCCGAGCTGGAATCCCTCGATGCCGCTGACCTGGGGCGAGATGGAGTTCCTCGGCCGCCCCAACCCGGCGCTCATCGGCTCGCACTACGAGTTCGATCTGGTGATCCCGACCGATCGGACCGGTCATCACGTGCTCTGGGTGGCCTGGCAGCGCAACGACCCGGTCGGCGAGGTCTTCATCTCGACCTCGGACATCGAGATCCGCAACTACCCGGGCTCGGACGAGGACCTCGAGATCGCGACCGCTGTGAACGGCGCGCCGACGACCCTGCCCGACATCAAGCATGCGACCTTCGGCGACGTCCTGAACGTGCACTTCGAGTCGCCCCTGGGCAGTCTCGACGGGACCTACCCCGCGCTCTGGGCCACGATCTTCCCGACCGGCACCCTGCCGCCCTCGCCCATCGGCTTTCCGGAGGTCGCCATCGATCCCCAGAATCACGTCGTCGCCTTCGACGGGCTGAACGCAGCGACGCCCACGGGCCTGGCGGTTCTGCCGACCGGGGGCCTGAGTTTCAGCTACGCCGTCTGGCCGGGTTTCAGCGGTTGGAGCGTGATCTTCCAGGCCTTCTCGCTGTCCCCGAGTCTGAACACCGGGCACTGGTTCACGGCGACCGACGGTCACGAGATCCGGGTCAACTGAGGCCGAGACGGAAACCGGGATCAGGCGGGTTCGAGCTGCGACTCGCGCAGCTCGAGGTAGGCGGCCATCGCGGCGCCCATGACCGCCTCGTGAACGCTGCCGGAGGGGTCGAGCATCTTCATGGCCGGATGCTCGGCCAGTGCATGATACTCCTCCATGCGACCGGTCTCGAGGTAGAGGTCGAGCTGATGCGCGAACAGGCTGCGCGCCGCCGAACGCGCACAGGCCGTGCTCGTCTCGAAGGCATGGTGGCAGCCGGCCACGGAGATGATCTCGTTCGAGAGCTTCCAGTCGCGCGCCATCACCGCCCCGGCCGCCTCGTCGTGATGA
>JBFIHP010000847.1:0-1510 GCA_041601735.1 Planctomycetota bacterium
GCGCGCATCGCGGTCGCGAGCTGCGCCCGGGAACTCCGGGCCTGGCCGGTCATCCGGGAGCTGCGCTTCGTCCTCTTCGGCGAGGACCTCCTCCGGATCTTCGAGGGCGCGCGCCTGCATCTTCTTGCGCAGGCCGGGTCCGGCGGCGGCGGCGGTCGATAGTCCTCCTCGGAGGCTCCCCATGTCCAGGACCACGACGACCACGCTCGCCGTCCCGATTCCGACCGTCATCCCCGAGGATCGACTCGGCTACGATCGCGCGTTGCGTCGCCGGGAGCTGGAGGGCCGGCCCCAGTCCTTCGGCGACGGCAAGAAGTGGATCCCTCTCCAGATGCTCGATCCGGTGATGGGCTTCCTGCGCCGGGGGCTCGAGATCAGCGGGGCATTCCCGAGCCTGGCACGACGAGCGACCAGGTTCGACGTCGTGACCCATGACGTGCGCCTCCGCGGCCTGCCGCCGGCCTTCGAGGGCCTGCGCATCCTGCATCTCTCCGACCTCCACATCGATGCCTTCGAGGGCTTCGGACGCCGCCTCATCGATGCGATCACCGGCATCCCCTTCGACGTCGCGGTGGTCACCGGCGACCTCCGGCTCGAGATCAAGGGCGGCATCAACCGCATGCTCGACGAGATGCGTCCGCTCGCGGCCGTCCTCGCGTCCTGCCGCTTCGGCGCTCATGCCGTCCTCGGCAATCACGACTGCCTCGACATGGTGGTCCCGCTGGAGAGCTTCGGACTGCGCTATCTCCTGAACGAGAACCGGGTGCTCGAGATCGACGGTCAGCGTCTGCACCTCGCCGGAGTGGATGACGCGCACTTCTTCGGCACCGACGAGATCGACGATGCGCTCGCCGGCATGCCGACCGACGAGACCTGCGTCTTCCTCTGTCACAGCCCCGACCTCATCGAGGAGGCCGCCCGCCGCTACTGCGACCTCTACCTCTGCGGTCATACCCACGGCGGTCAGCTCTGCCTGCCCGGCGGCCGGCCGCTCATCTCGAACGCCAGCGTCTCGCGGCGCTTCTGCTCCGGGCGCTGGATCCTCGGCGGCATGCGCGGCTACACCTCGCGGGGCGTCGGCTTCAGCGGTCTGCCCTTCCGTGCCCATTGCCAGGCCGAGATCGTCGTGCACCGACTCTTTCAGGAGCGCCGCAACCGCGACCGGATCGACCTCGAGGAACACGACGAGAAGAAGCGCTTCGAGGACCGCTGATCAGGTCTCGATCAGGCCCCTCATCGCCGCGATGGTCTCCGGACGCGAGCGGCAACAGGCGCCGATCCCGCGCGCCCCGAGTTCGAGCCAGCGTCGGGCCTCCCGGACGATGTCCTCGTCGCGCGGGGCGGGGCGCCAGCTCCCACCCTCCCAGGTCTCGCCCGAATTCGCCAGCACGACGAGGGGCTTCAGCGAGCGATCGAGCGCCGTCTCGAGTCCGGCCGTGGCCACGCTCGGGGCGCAGCAGTTGAGCCCGATCGCCTGGACCCGGGCGTAGACGCTCAGCTCCTCGACCGC
>JBFIHP010000848.1:0-1495 GCA_041601735.1 Planctomycetota bacterium
CCCGCGCACCGCGCGGGGCCCTCTCCTCATGCCCGGATACTTCGACAATTCGCTCCCAATCGGCGCCCGGGCCTGTTCGGATGGAGTCCTCGCGACGCCGATGCGTCGCCTCCAGCCGCCGAGGTCGCCATGATGAACCGCCATCTTCTTCTTCCGTTCACGCTTCTTCTCGCCAGTCTGGCGACACGCGCGCCCGCGCAGGTCGTCTACGTATTCGACTCCTTCGGGTCGGCGACCGCCAACGAGAGTTACCTGCCATCCACGAGCTATCCGAGCGGCGCCCAGGGCTTCGGCGGCGGTATCTCCCTTCCGATGAGCGCGGTCCTGACCGGAGGACCCGTCGGCGGCATCGCGATCGATCAGGCCTCGAGCCGGATCTTCTGCAGCGACGGGACGACCATCACGACCGACGACCACAGCCGCTACCTGCCCTTCTCGGGTCCCGGAGCGGCCGTGCCCCCGGCTCCGGCGCCGGTCCTGCTGGGCGGCGGCCCGATCACGGGGCTCGGCGCCGACGGCGGCGGCGTCCTCTGGGTGAGCGACGCCACGAGCTACGCGGGCCTGACCCTGGGCTTCCCCTTCGCTACGGTGGTGGCACCCGCGCTCTTCCCCTTCAGCCTCCCCGCCGGCGCATCCGTCCAGGGCATCGACCACGACGGCGCCGACGGCACGCTCTGGGCCGTCGACAGCCAGGGCAACGTCTACCACTGGACGCCCGGCGGCGCCGCCATCGGCAGTCAACCCGTGGGCTCGGCGACGAGCCCCTTCTTCGGCGCCTTCGTCGGGATCGCGGTCAACGAGTCGAACGGCGCCGGGGCACTGACTCCGCATTTCTGTTCCACCCAGGCGCCCGGTTATCACGTGGTCGTCACCGACGGCGTCGCCGTCTACGACCCGCTCGATCCCACGAACCCGGCGATTCCCGTCTCGAACAGCATCACCTTCATCGGCCGCGGGATGGCCTACGCCAACGACATGCAGTACTCCGCGGGCGAGGGCCTCTTCAGCCCGATCCTCGTCGGCATTCCCGGCTGGTCGAAGCCGCAGAACAAGGGACCCGGCGGCGCCAACGCCCTGCGCCTCGTCGGCGCCCAGCCCATGACCACCGCGCTCTTCCTCTACGACAACTGCCCGATTCCGGGCGGCCTTTCGGTCCCGGCCTCGCTCGAGACGCTCTGGCTGAACCCACTCTCGCCGACCTTCGGCTTCGCCCCCTTCGTGACCGACGCAGCCGGAGAGATCGCCTTTCCCATCGATCTGACGCTCGCACCGGCCGGATTCAATCTCGTCGGCCAGTGGGCGCTCTATTCGCCCGCGAGTCCCCTCGGCTACGCGCTCACGCACGCGCTCCGCTTCGTCATCGGAACGAACTGAAGGCAAGGCCTTTATGACCATCGATGCGCCCCGGCGGCGACCGGGGCGCATTGCTTCTTCGTATCTTTTCCCGGATTCCTCTTCCGCTCGACGCCCGCCGGCGCATGGACTGGTCGAACAG
>JBFIHP010000849.1:0-1494 GCA_041601735.1 Planctomycetota bacterium
ACAGAGCGGCATTCAGGCGCCGACGAGCTTCGCATGCCGGCCTGTCGGGCCGGCGCTCCTCTTGTTCGGCGCTCCAGGGATCAGTTCGCGTCGAGCATCTCGATCGGGAAGTCGGGATTCGGGGTCCGGTCGGTTCGCATGATCCGGTCCATCTCGGCGACGATTTCCGGGTGCTCGGCGGCGAGGTCGGTCGTCTCGGCGGGGTCCTTCTCGAGATCGAAGAGCATGATGGCGGTCGTGTCCTTCCGGAGTCCCTGGCGGACCGCCTTCCACCGGCCCTGGCGCACCGCCTGCTGGCCGCCGTAGCCGAAGAACTCCCAGGACAGGTAGGGGCGGACCACCTGGCCCTCCTCGCCCAGGAGGGAGGGTAGGATGCTCACGCCGTCGATCTTCTCGGGCGCCTTCGCGCCGGCGAGCGCCGCGAAGGTGGGCAGCCAGTCCTCGAAGGCCGAGATCACCCCAGACTCCGTGCCCGCTGCGATCCGGCCCTTCCAGCGGGCGATCGTGGGCACGCGCAGACCGCCCTCGAAGACGCTGCCCTTGCGACCGCGCAGGCCACCCGAGCTCGCGAAGAAGGTCGTATCGACGCCGCCCACGTCGTGGGTCGGGCCGTTGTCGCTGGTGAAGACGATGAGCGTGTTCTCGGCGAGGCCGAGCTCGTCGATCAGCCGGACGACCCGGCCGACGTGATCGTCGAGGTGGCTGATCATCGCGGCGTAGCCGGCGCGCGGCCTGCGATGCGGCAGGTATCCCCGCTCGCCGAGATAGGGCGCCGCGTCCCAGTCCATCGGATAGGTCTCGACCCAGCTCGCCGGCGGCTGCATCGCGAGGTGAGGCTCGACGAAGGGGAGGTAGAGGAAGAAGGGCTTGTCGTGCTCGCGGCGGAGGAAGGCCAGTGCGGAGTTCACGATGAGATCGGGGGCGTACTCCTCGCCGCGCAGGGTCAGCTCCTCGAGCGGGCGGTCGTTCGCCTTCTGATGCGGCGAGAAGGCCTCGTTGTTCAGGAGCTGCTTCTCGCCGTTCAGCCAGAGATGCGGCGGGAAGAAGTTGTGGGCCTGACGCTGGCAGAGGTAGCCGTGGAAGTAGTCGAAACCCTGGGCGTTCGGCGTGCCCTCCGAGTCCGGAGGACCGAGGCCCCACTTGCCCATCATGCCGCTGCGATAGCCCCTCGTTCGCAGGATCTCCGCGATCGTCGTCTCCGCCGCCGGCAGGGGCCACTGACCCTCCGGATAGATCTCCTTGTTGCCGCGGATGACGGCATGCGAGAGCTTCTTGCCGGTGAGGAAGACGCAGCGCGCCGGCGCGCAGACCGGCGCGCCGCTGTAGTGCTGGGTGAGCCTCATGCCCTCGCCGGCCAGGCGGTCGATGTTGGGCGTCCTGATCTTCTCCTGACCGAAGACGCCGACCTCGCCGTAACCAAGATCGTCGGCGAGGATGAAGACGATGAGCGTGTTCTCGGCGAGGCCGAGCTCGTCGATCAGCCGGACGACCCGG
>JBFIHP010000850.1:0-1492 GCA_041601735.1 Planctomycetota bacterium
GAAGCGCCTCGCCGACCGCGAGATCGGCCTCGAACTCAGCCAGGCCGCGGTGGAGAAGCTGGCCCGGGCCGGCTACGACCCGGTCTACGGCGCCCGTCCGCTCCGCCGCTTCATGCAGCGCGAGCTGGAGACGAAGATCGGTCGCGCCCTCATCAAGGGCGACGTCCTGCCCGGCGCGACCATCAGGGTCGACGTCGAGAACGGCGACCTGACCGTCATTCCGGTGGCGGCGACTCGCGACGAGAAGGCCGAGGCGGCCGGCTGATCGAATCTGGCGATCGATGCCGGGGGGGCATGCGCCTCCCCGGCCTACTCGCCGACCCTCGATCCGGACATGATCCCCGCACTCGCGTGAGGGTGGCACCAAACGTCCGGATTTCCCGTCATACGGTGCCAGGCACATTCCGCCGGAAATCGCGGCGAAATGTGCCTGGCACCGTATGACGGGAAATCGCGGCGGAATGTGCCTGGCACCGTATGGGGGTGAGCCCTCCCGGATCGGGCGCGGTCCGATTAGACTCCCTCGTTCCGGGTCGCGAAGATCGTCGAGGGGGGGTCATGCTGGGACGGACAGGCAAGGCGCTGCGAGTGGCGGCATTCCTCTCGCTGGGTCATCTCGCGATCACGGTGACCTCCCAGGCGCAGTCGTCGTCGGCGGCCGAGGAACGGCTCGACGCAGCGGTCGAGGCCGTCGCCGCCGCGCCGGCCCACCCTGCTCGGCAGAGGATGATCGAGCTGGACGAGGAGGTCGCCTGGGAGGAGGGCGAGCACCTCTTCGGTGACTGGGGCGGCCTCCGGGGGAGCCTCGAGGAGGTCGGGATCAACTACGACCTCGTCTACATCTTCGATCTGGTACAGCCCCTGGCCGGGGGCGGAGGCAAGCGCGTGACTCCGCTCGGCTGGCTCGAGTTCGGGCTGGCCTTCGACCTCGACACCGTCCTGGGCCTCGAGGGGGGAACCCTCTTCGCCGGCCTGCTCGCGCAGCACGGTCGCAGCCCTTCGGTCGATACCCTCGACTTCCAGCTCGTATCGAACATCGACGTGGACGACACCGTCGTCCTCTACGAGCTCTGGTACGAACAGGTCATCGGGGAGGGTCTGCTCCGGATCAAGGTCGGCAAGGTGGACTTCAACACCGAGTTCGCCTATCTGGACGCCGCCGGCGCCGTGATGAACACCTCCGCGTCCTTCTCGCCGACCATCCCGCTGGGCCCGAGCACGCCCGATTCGGCCATGAGCCTGAACGTCTTCCTTCAGCCCACTGACTGGCTCCAGATCGGCTGCGGCCTCTACGATTCGGATCACGACGATCTCGTTCCGGGAACGCGGACGCTGCATGCCGAGTTTCACGAGATCTTCCTGATCGCCGAGCTGGCCCTGAGCTGGGATCGAGGCTGGGGAAGGGGCCGGGCCGGTGTCGGCGTCTGGCATCACACCGGCGACTTCGAGGCCTACTCGGGCGACGTCGAGGACGGTGCGACCGGCTTCTACC
>JBFIHP010000851.1:0-1475 GCA_041601735.1 Planctomycetota bacterium
CGGCGGCGCGCTTCCAGCTCGCGTGGGCCTCCTCGGTCTCCCGCCGCGCCTCGAGGCTGATCGCCATCTCGGCATGGGCGATGGAGCAGCGATCGTCGAGCGCGATGGCCTTGGCGAGGAGTTCTTCCTTGCGGACCCGGTCCGGAGTCAGACTCGCCAGCAGCGCGAGGTGGGCCGCCCGCGCGTTGCCGTCCTCATCCTGTCTGAGGAGCTGCTCCAGCTCCTCGCGCAGGGCGTCCTGGTCGTTGGGGTCGGTGGAGAGATCGATCTCCTCGCGGAAGGCCGCGACGTTTGCGGGGTCGAGTCGGCGCAGGTTGCCGAAGAGGCGGCGAGCCTCGTCGAGGCGCCCTTCGCGGCGAAGCGCCTGGGCGCGCTGGAACTCGCGGCCCTGTGAGTAGCCGAGCCAGCGCGTGTTCTCCTGGCTGCCGCCGCAGGAGAGGAGCGGCATGAGGACGAGGGCGACAACGACGAAGAGGCCCGGCGCCGGACGCCGGACCCCTCCCGGGCTCATCGAGTCCGCCGGATGATCAGCGACCGATGAAGGCCGCGATGACCTCGGACTGATTCTCGAGGTAGCGGATGTTCTCATTGCGGATGAGGATGCCCTGGGCTCGCTTGACGTCATGCTCGTTGCCGCTCTCCGCAGGAATGATATGCGAGCAATGGCCGCGGGCCGAGACATTGATGTAGGGTTTCGTCCCGAAGTCGGCGATCTGCACCCGGAAACCCTGATCGCAGATGATCTTCAGGTTGCGGATGAAGATGGTGCAACGGCCCTTACCGAGGGTGAGCACGCCGCCGGTCGGGTCGAGGTCGCGATTGCTGACGTCGTCGCCGGAGACGCTGACCTCCATCTCGTAGTTCTTCGAGACCTCGATGAAGGCCTCGCCGGCCAGGATCACGCTCGGAGAGTCGATCCGGTGCTCGATGGCACGAACCGCGGCAGGCGTCTCCTGCGGCGTGGGCTTCAGGACGCTCGGGCCCCGTGCTTCCCCGGACGAGGACGAGCGACCTCCGCTGGAGGCGCAGGCGCCGAGCACAAGGATCGCGGCGAGCATCAGGGCGATGGTATGGATCTTCACGTTCATGACCTCTTGTCTCGACGACGACGGATTCCAGGACGCCCGGAGCTCCCCTCCGGGGCGACCGGCGCATGGAGGCCCCGTCGCCGTCCACCTGGGTGAACATGAACTTGATCGGCCGATTCCGGCCGCGACTTGGGTGAATATCCGGGGGAATTCAGCGGCGGGCGATCAGGAGCGCCCGGCCGGCGGACCGAGGCCGGTTCGTTCACGAAGGCGAGCCATCACCGCGGAGGCGGTCACGCGGGCCTTCTCGGCACCCGCGGCGAGGATGGCCTCGATCCGCTCGGGGTGCGCCATGAGGTCCTCGTAGACCTCGCGCTTCGGGGCGATGTAAGCCTCGTAGGCCGCGAAGAGGCTCTGCTTGGCGTCGCCGAAGCCGAAGTTGCCTCC
>JBFIHP010000852.1:0-1467 GCA_041601735.1 Planctomycetota bacterium
CGTGGCGTCGGAGGGAGTCGGTCTCGGTCCAGGACGTGAACAGTTTCCAGGCCTCGTCGCGTTCGAGGGTCATCGGGGTCTCTCCTGTCGTGGGATCTCGGGCGAGGGTCGGCGTTCCAGGCGCATGAAGAGCGCGCCGCCGGCGCGCCGCGAGAATCCGAAGCGGGCGTAATAGTCCTCGAGCGCCGGCTCGCAGTAGAGCTCGACGTGATCGATGTCCCTCATCTCCGGGGTCGCGAGCAGGGCCGCGACGAAGGCCCGACCGAGGCCGCGGCCGCGGTGTCCCGGCGCCACGACGAGATCGAGCAGCAAGGCCTTGAAGGCGCCGTCGTCGAGGACCCTCACGAAGGCGCTGAGGCGGCCCTCGACGTCCAGGAGACCGAAGAGCCTCGAGGCGCGGAGGGCGGCCCGGCTGCGTTCGGGATCGCGGGTCGCGGCCCACCACTCGGCCCGGACGAGGCGATCGGCCTCGAGGAGGAGGTCCTCGTCGAAGCGGCGGATCAGTCGCTGGCCCATGACGTCCATGAGGGTGATTCTCCCGGTCCGCGCCGCCGCTGCAAGTCCGGAAGAGCCGGAGCTCGGCTTCTGTACCTCCGCCGTGCTCCAATGTCGAACCGGCGGCGCGTGGGCGCCGCGAACGGGAGCCGGGCCATCAGACGCTTCACGATCGGCAGCTTGATCCTCCTCTTCACCGTCTTCGGCGGGACCTCCGGCTGTGCCGGCAGCGAGCGCGAGGATCCGGGGTTGGAGAGCCGCCTCGCCCTGGCCCGGCAGCAGATGGCCGGGCGCCAGCTCGAAACCGCCCACCGCATCCTCGTCGATGCCAGGCCGCTTGCGGCGACCGACGAGGAGAGGGTGCGACTCGCGATCCTGACCGGCGACTGTCTGGGTGAGATGGGCCAGCACGCCGCGGCCTCGGACGAGTACTTCCGCGCCCGGAGCCTCGCCGAGAACGAGGACGCCGAGCTGACCTACCGCGCGACGATCGGTCTGGCGCGCAGCCGTATCGCCGAGGGCCAGCGGGACTCCGGCGAGCGTCATCTCCTCGAAGCCGTCTCCCTGGCCGTCACCGCCGAGCAGCGCGATCGCGCCTACCTCGACCTCGGTCGGAGCAGCGTCGGGCGCGGCGACCTCGAGGCCGCTCGTCGCTACCTCGCGCGGATCGAAGACGACCGCCTCCTCGGGGTTTCCGAGCTCCGCTCGAAGATCGCGGGCGCCGCTCCCGTCGCCGCCCCGAGCGCCGCGGACAGGGACGAGCCCATCAGGCTGCCCAGCGTCCTGCAGCCGGAGATCATCGAGCGCGCGCGCTGGGGCGCGCGACCGATCCGGTCCTCGGGCCGACCCGAGGCCATGGAGAAGCCCTGGCGCATCACCGTGCATCACTCGGCCGAACCCGAGCGCGGTCCCGCCGCCTTCGCGCAGGCCGCCGACCAGATGCGCCGCTTCCAGAAGTTCCACCAGGACGAC
>JBFIHP010000853.1:0-1466 GCA_041601735.1 Planctomycetota bacterium
CCCTGCGGAAACTCGACTCGATAGATGTCCTCACGGTCGCGATCGACGAGCGCGCGCACGAGGCGCGTCGGACGCAGGAAGAGGTTCGCCTGGCTCTCGAGCTGCCGCCGCAGATCGGTGCCGATCGGGGAGGGGCCCTCGCCCTCGGCCGGTAGCGCCGAGAGCACGTAGCTCTCGGGCTCGGTGGGACTTAGATGAGTGGGCGATACAGGGCTCGAACCTGTGACCTCATCGGTGTGAACGATGCGCTCTAGCCAGCTGAGCTAATCGCCCTGGTGGCGCGATGATAGGTCGGGGCTTTCGGGGGATCAAGGGCGGGGGCCGGGCTCGGGGCGATGGCTTGCGGAAATGGTGGGGGCTCGGGCACGATTGGGGGGCTCTGGATGGAGGATCGCCATGCGAAGGGCTTCGAGATGCGGATTGATGCTGGGCCTCGGGCTGCTCGGCCTCCTGTCGAGCTGCGGGAGGCTCGATCGGAATGAAGGGCCGGTGGATCGGCAGGCCCTGGTCTTCACTTTTGGCGAACTCGATTCCGCGCAGCGCCGGGCGATCGGCGCGGCCTACCAGGCGGCGCCCGAAGTCGAGCGTGCGACCTGGGATGGGAATGACTTCGTGATCTTCCCGGAGGATGACGAGAACATGACCGGGTTGAAGGATCGGCTGCTCGGGCTCCTGCCCGAGGGTCTGGTGCCGCTGGCGGTGCGCTACGAGAGCCGCCCGCTCTCGGGGACGGCCACCGGGACGAAGCGTGGGACCCGGTCGGGGACGAGCCCCGGGACGTCGTCGGGCAAGTAAGGGCTCGCACCCTCGGGTCTCTCCGGAGGGCCCCGACCTGCCGGGCCGGGATCGGGCCTGGACGATCGGGGCCGGCTTTTCGAGGATGGCGGAAATCCTCCGGGGTCGCAGGCGATGAAGGCCCCTGCACGCTCAAGGAAATCGACCATGACCCGCTCGACGCCGATCCTCGCCCTGCTCGCTCTTCCCGTCTTCGCCCTCGCGCTCCTCACCGCGGGCTGCGTGCGCGTCGAGGTGAACTACGAGGAGGAGGAGGAAACCCGTGATGCCGTGGTGATGACCTTCGGCGAGACCGCGACCGCCGTGAAATCGGCGATCCTGAAGAGCATGCTGGACCTGCCCGGCAGCCACGGCGGCCGCTGGGAGGGCGACGATCTCGTCGTATTCATCCGCGACAGCGCGGATCAGGCCGCCTTTCGCAAGGCCCTCCGCGCTGTCATCCCCGACGAGGTCGAGCTGCTCGGCATCCGGGTCGAAGAGGACCGGCCGCTGAAGAAGGCGGAGGAGGAGCAGGATGGTCTCCTCCCCCGGAACCGGGATGCGGCCGAGCATCTTGCCACAGTACGCCGCTGGACTACAATCCATTCACATGCTCTCCAGTCGCCTTCGCCGCGCCCTGCCGGTTCTCGGTATCGTGCTCTCCGCCTCCTACGGGTTCGCGGAGCCCGTCA
>JBFIHP010000854.1:0-1440 GCA_041601735.1 Planctomycetota bacterium
GGTCTCGAAGGGCTCGAGCGCGCCGGCCGGATCGCCGCAGTCCATGCCTTCGGAGCGCAGCACGAGCAACTCGTCGAGTCCTGCGAGGTAGTGTTCGAAGGCCTCGGCCGAGGTCGTCTGGGGCTCGAAGAGCGCGATCGCGTCCTTCGGTGTCATCGGCAGGTAGAGGCCCATGCTCTCCAGCACCCGACGGGTGATGCGGAAGACGTCGCCGGTGACCAGCTTGTCCACGAGCACCTTGCGGTCGCGGGTCAGGATCGCGCGCAGCTTGAGGATGCGTTCGGCACCGGGGCGGCCCGGGCCGCTGAGTGCGCCGAAGACGACGGCGTCGTAGCCCCGTTCGCCGGCGAACTTCGCCGCGGCCTCGTCGCTCCAGAGTTCGGAGTGGACCAGCCACACGCGCTCGCCGTTCCTCTCGGTGGCGATCGGCGAGGTGACGACGCGACCGGGGCGCGCCTTCTCGAAGCAGTTGCGCAGAAGCACCGGCAGCTGGCGGCCGAGGTATTCGGCGCCCCGCCGCAGCTCGTCGTTCTCGAGCGCGAAGGGAAGGATGAGAATCTTGCGGTCGTTCGAAGTCATCACCGGTGCTGCCTCTGTCCATTCCGTCCTCGTCGCGATCCGGATGCGACGTCGATGGCGATCGTAGCGTGAGGCACGAGCGATACGAGACGTTGGTTTTTATTCAGTCGATGGTGGTCGATGCAGCCGGCCGGCTGCGCATCACGAAGGACGCCGCGAGCGGGGGTCTCAGTCGGCCTGGACCTCGGGAGCCTCGAGGACGCGCCGGAGGAGCACGGGATCGACCTGGCCGAAGAAGCGCCTGACGCCGTCCACGAAGACGACCGGCACCATGTGCCCGAACTCGGCCTGGAGCACCGGCGAGTGATCGACGTCGACGATGTCGATGCAGAGCGGGTAGCGCTTCGATTGGCGGTAGAGCAGATCGAGGGCCTCGTCGCAAAGCCGGCAATTGCGGCGCGTGTAGAACATGATGCGGCGGGGCGACTTCGAGCTGAAGAACATCGGGGACTCCGGTCGTACTCCGACATTTCATACGCCTGGACGCGAAATCGCAAGCCCGGACCGGGAAGGCTCGGAACGAGACCCCGAGGGGCCGCGCGGCGAATCACGTGCGTCAGCGCCGCCGGAGGGCTATCATGCCCGCGCATGACCAAGAGCGACGCATCGACACTCGCGGGCCGCGAGAAGGAAGCCTTCGTGACCGGGATGTTCAACCGGATCGCCAGGCCCTACGACCGCCTGAACCGCCTCATCAGCCTGGGACGCGACGTGGACTGGCGGCGTATCGCGCTGGACTGGGCAGGACTTCGGGCCGACGACGTCGTCGCGGATCTGGGTTGCGGCACCGGCGACTTCTTCCTCGAGATCCGGCGGCGGCTGAGCCCGGAGGGCCGCGTGACGGGCATCGACATGGCCGAC
>JBFIHP010000855.1:0-1438 GCA_041601735.1 Planctomycetota bacterium
GGTCGACAAGGTCGCCTTCCTGCTCCAGACCCGCTGACCATCGCCGGGCCGCTCGACGAGACGTTCCCCCGACGCCCTGTCCGGTCCACGAGACTCCGGGCCGCCTCCGAGCGCTTCCGAAGGGAAGCGATGCGGTCAACGAGCAGCCGAACCCCGGGGCGGGCCGCAGGGCGACCTCAGTCGAGGATCGCCGCGTAGGCCTCCTCGTTGAAGCCGACGACGATCGTCTTGCCCCTGGTCCAGGTCGGCGCTCGCAGGTTGCCCGAGGGACCGATCACCAGCTTGACGATGTCCTCGTCCGCCGGCGCGTCCTTCTTCAGGTCGAGCTCGACGACCTTCTTGCCCTTCGCCGCGACGAGCCTCGCGTGCTGGCGCACGAGCTCGACCGCCGCATCCGGACCGATCTTCTCCTTGCTGGCGTTCACCACCGTCCCGGTGGCGATGGCGCGCGACTCCAGGAAGTCGTCGGCGCGCGTGCAGGACGTTCAGCCCTTGCGGTGGTAGTACCAGGCGATCTTTCCGGCCATGACTCTCTCCCTCACGATTCGATGTCCCCGGCCGGCCCCGCGCCGCCGGGTCGCCATTCAAACATCGAACGCGCTCTCGCGGTAGGGGCCCCGAAGGACTCCTGTCCGCGGAGCCCGCTCCGCTCACCTTCGGCGATAATCTTGGTCGAAGGTCCGAGTCCTGCGCAGCGCCGTCGGACCGAGGTGACCGAGGCCGCAGGCCAATCTGCCTGGCGTCGATGAAGCACCCCTGCGCTCAGAAGCAGACCACCCGAACGACGATGAGGGTGAAGACCACGGCCGCGACGCAGCTCGGACCGAACATGATCATGTCGCGCTTGGATCTGGCAGAGCCCTCGGATTCGTCGTCCTTGCCGGGCACGTGCGGCTCGTTCAGCTTCTTCCGCGAGGACAAGGAGGAACTGAGCCGGCACCTCACTCCAACATGAGGAATAATGTGGCAGCCCGCTCGTCCATGGCGGCGATTTGTCCAATCCGGAGATCGTGATGTCCCGCTCCTCTTCCCCTCTCCTCGCCCTGGTCCTCATCCTCTTCACGGCGACCGCCTCCGGTCAATCCCCCGACGACGGTCCCCTCGTCCTGCCTCTCGAGGGCAGCGCGGAGGAGGGCGCACCGTCGAAGGCAAACCTGGGGAAGACGGTCCTCCTGACCGACATCCCGGCGCAGGACCCCTGGTACGCCGCGGTCAAGGTCCTGACTGCGGCCGGCTATCATGACGTCGTCTCGGTGACACCCTGGAACCCGAGGCGAGCCTTCGAGGCCCTCGCAGAGAAGAAGCCCGGCGCGGTCGTCTGCGTGTTCCGGCCCGAGACGATCGACGTCAACTTCCACTTCGACTTCCTCGAGCGGGCATCCCGGCTCGACGATGACCCCTTCGTCGACTTCGCGTTCGGCTATGTCACCGGCGGCAC
>JBFIHP010000856.1:0-1433 GCA_041601735.1 Planctomycetota bacterium
AGACCCGGCCCATTCGGGCCCCGTGGGCCGACATTCTGCGAAATGGGCGCTCAGAGGTCGACCGTGACCGGAGGCTGGACCGGCCGGTATGCCAGATCGCAGCAGCAGGCGTTCACGTGGATCGTGCCCCGGCGTTCGAGCCGACCCGCGGCCTCATGGATGTGCCCGAAGACGTGGAGGCGCGGGCGGATACGGTCGATGGCCCGGAGCAGATCCGCGCAGCCCGCCAGCTGGCCGTCGTGGACCCGATCGAGGATGCCCCGCGGCGGACCGTGCGTAACGAGGACGTCGGTGCCCTCCGGGATGAGGGCCCATTTCGCGGCCAGGGCCTCGCCACGCGGCAGATTGAAGGCCCAGTCGAAGAACTCGGGCTGCCAGGGCGCACCCCAGAATCGCAGGCCGGCGATCTCGACCCCCGAGTCCTCGAGGTAGTGCAGATCGCCGAGGATCTCTCTCGCGCGCTCGGGCTCTCGTTCGAAGTAGAAGTCGTGGTTGCCCGCGATCACCACCTTTTCGCGGTGGGGGAGGGCCTGCATCGCCCGGACGAAGGCCCGCACCTCCTTCTCGTCGCCGCGCCGACAGAAGTCGCCCGCGTGCACGAGGATGTCGCCATCCGGGACGGCGACCTCGTCCAGGCGATCGTGCGTGTCGCTGATGCAGACGATACGGGTCACGTGGATTCGCTCCGAACTCGAGAGCCGCGCCCTCGCGACGCGGTCCGACCATCTTGGCAAGCCTGGATTGGGAAAAGAACCCTTGGCGATCCCGCTCCCGGCGGCGATGCTCGATCAGAACCGAGATCAGGAGTCGAACGATGCGCCGGACTGCAACCCTCATCTGCCTGCTCGCCCTCGCCGCCGCCGCGCCGGCGCAGGGTGAATGGGCCAAGGGCGTTCCCTTCACCACCAGCTGGGACGAGGCCATCAAGGCCGTGAGCGAGAGCGGGAAGCTCCTCTTCATCTACAACGGCTGGGAGAACAAGGGCATATGAGCGCCCTGTGACGTCCTGAAGGCCGCCGTGCGCGGCCTCGCCGGAGGTGACGAGGATCACAAGGAACTCCCGAAGCTCCTCGCCGAGAACTTCGTCTTCCTCAACGTCTACTGCAGGTCGGTGAAGGAGGAGCACGACCCGCGTGGTCCCGACGGCCCCTTCCAGTTCACCGATCGCAGCGTCCCCGTTTACGTGATCAAGTCCTTCGAGGGCGAGACCTTCGTCCAGCAGCTGGGCTTCGTCGGTGACCTGAAGGTCGGCATGCGCAACCTCGCGCGCGACATCGAAAAGGCCCTGAAGGAGAACGGTCCGGTGCTGCCGCCGAAGCTCCTCCGGCCCCTCATGAAGAATTTCGACAAGGGCAAGGCCTACGTCGAGAAGGACCGCCCGGGCTACGCCTACGTCGAGTTCGAGAAGGTCGTGAAGGCCGGCGCCGACGAGA
>JBFIHP010000857.1:0-1286 GCA_041601735.1 Planctomycetota bacterium
CGGTCGCGCGCGTCCATGATGTTCTCGATGTAATCGGCGGCCGTGCCGGGGAGGACGCCTTCCGCCTCACCCTCGGAGACGGCGTCGAGGATGTCCTCGACCGCGTCGTCCTCGTCGCTCGCCTCCTCGGTGCCGACGATGCTGCTCTCGAGCAGGCGCCCGATGGTCATGAGCGGCACGGTGATCGGCGTCCACAGTCTCGTGGTCAGCCGGATCATGGGCAGGAGGCGAAGAACCGAAGCCTCGGGGCTGCGATGGACGAGCTCGCGGACCGCTCCGGTGAGCGCCAGCACGAGCACGAGCAGGAGGATCGGCAGGGTCGCCGGCCCGACGACGGCCACGAGTCCGCGGTAGCAGAAGACCGCGAAGAGGGCGCCGAAGAGGGCGTGGGCCAGGGTCAACGAGAAGACGTGCCGGTCGAAGTCCTTCAACCCGGCGTTCACCTGGTCGAGCCGCTCGGGCTCCTTGAACATCTTCTCGAGCTTGGTGTGGCTGTAGTGGTGCAGCGCGCTCTCGGCCGCTTGCCCCAGGGCGTAGACCAGCCCGGAGAGCAGGCCGACGATGATGGATAGGTTGTCGTCCAAGGACCTCGAAAACTCCGACAAGACCAGTGAGGGGCGCCATCTTACTGAGGCGCAGGCGGCTTCCGTAGCCGGGAGCCCCGATTCCGATCCTCGACCGCGCGACCCTTTCGACCTGAGCGGAAGCGGGCCCTCAGGGCGATCACGCGGGCCGTAAGACACTGCAATCAAATATCTTGGGTCATTTCGGCAGCGCTTCGAGCCAGGCCAGGAGCGGCCCCCGGGCCCGCCAGCGTTCCTGATCGTCGAGGCTGACGTCGAAGTCCGGCGGCGGCGAGGGCGCCAGATCGCGGAGCCAGCCGAGGCAGCCCGACCTGACCGAGGGCTCCGGGTCCTCGACCACGGTCTGGACGATCTTCGCGGCCAGGCCCTTCGAGAAGATCCGCGCGGCCATCGCCTTGTCGATCACGCTCAGGCGGACGGTCTGATCCTGGTGGTCGAGCAGCACGGCGACGGCGGCCTCGAAGTCGCGGAGGCGATCGCGGCGGGGGAGCAGGATCTGGAAGGCGACCTTGGCGACCGAGCCGCTGTAATCCTCGAGACCGGCGGCAATCTCCTCGAGCAGGTCGTTCGGCAGGTGGCTGCCCGCGCCGAAGGCGCTCATCGCGGCGTACTGGACCCCCTCGTCGTCGTCGCACAGGGCTTTCAGGAGCGGGCCGGGCTGGTCCGGGCGACGCGCGGCCCAGAGTTCGACGGCGGCGCGGC
>JBFIHP010000858.1:0-1285 GCA_041601735.1 Planctomycetota bacterium
AGCATCTTCGTCTTCGGCGTGAGACGGTCGAAGTCGTTCCACTCGGGCTCGAAGAGGCCGATCGAGTCCTTGGGCTCGAGACGGAGGCAGATCCAGTCCATGTAGTCGCGCTTGAAGTCGAAGAGCTCGGCGAAGTTCTCGCGCAGGTTCCAGTGCCGGAGCTTGGCGCAGTCGAGCAGCATGACGCTCGTGGCCATGCAGTTCATCGAACCCTTCGAACCCGAGCGGGGCCGGCACATGATCGCCTTGCCCTGCATGTCGCGATCGAGGAGCTCCCAGACGTCGGTCAGCGCGAAGACGTCGGGATCGACCACGACGGCGCGGCCCTCGTAGCCCATCAGCTCCGGCGGCATGAAGCGCAGCGGCGTGAAGGACTGCAGGTTCTCGTAGACCCAGGTGACGCGCTCGCCGTCCCGCATGTAGGCCTGGCCGTCGCGATCCTTGATGAAGTCGTGATCCTCCGTGCAGATGATCCGGATGTCGAAGCGGTCGGCGTGCTTCGAGTTGCTGCGGAACAGGTGTTCGGCGACCTTGGCGCCGACGATCTGCTTGTGATTGGTGTGGATGAAGACGGTGGGCCGAATCTCTGTCATCTTGGACTCCTCGATCTGCCCCAAGATAACCGGCGACCGGAGCCCGCCAAGGGGCCCGCTCCACCCGGCGCCGGGGCGGGTCGGGCGCGACCGGCGCAAATCCCGGGAACCGGCCCATTTGAAGAGCTCGCGGGCCGGAGTAACCTGGACCCGACGAAAAGGAGCCGAACATGGCCGGTTTCAAGTACGAGACCCGGATCGAGGCGCCGCCGGAGGACGTGTTCCGGGCGGCTTCCGACGTGCGCGGCTGGCCCGAGGCGATCAGCGGCATCACCGGCGTCGAGGTGTTGACCGAGGGCCCGATCGGTCTCGGGACCCGCTTCCGCGAGACCCGCGTGATGTTCGGGCGACCCGCCACGGAGGAGATGGAGTTCCTGGCCTTCGATCCTCCCCGCTCCTATCTCGTCGGCTGCGACAGCCACGGCTGCCGTTACCGGTCGCTCTTCAGCTTCGAGGCGGAGGAAGGGGGCACGCGGGTCGAGATGGAATTCGAGGCGGTGCCGCTGACCTTCATGGCGAAGATCATGTCCTTCATCATGAAGCCCATGATGAAGTCGATGCACAAGATCATGAGGCAGGATCTCGAGGACCTGAAGGCCGCCATCGAGGCCCGGCAGGGCTGATCCCGCCGCGAGGGTCGAGCCGCCGCGAGCAGGGCCCCCCGGGGCACGAGCGCCGGCCCGACGGGCCGG
>JBFIHP010000859.1:0-1282 GCA_041601735.1 Planctomycetota bacterium
CCGCGCGCTCCGCGCGGGGCGGCCGCACGACCTCGATCCGACCCGCGAGCGCATCCGCGATCGCGGCCCGCACCCGGTCTCCGTGGCGACGCCAGTAGACCCCGCGGAAGGCCCGCCCGGCATCGGCCGACGAATTCGCGGCGCAGTTCCGCGCCGCGGCCATCAGCGCCTCGTTGTGCGCGACCTTGAAGGGCGGCAATCCCTCGGCCTCCGCGATGCTCTCCCGCGCCCCCCAGAGCGCCTTGATGACCGCCCTGGCCTTCGGTGCGAGATCGCGGACACCCTTGATGCGCCAGTAGCCCTCGGGGTCGAAGGCCTTCTCGCTCCATTCGAGCGCCGCCACGCGATCACATTCGATGCGGTACTCCTCGACGAGATCGGCGGCGGCGAGCTCCTCGTCGAGGCGGAGACGGAGCTCCTCGAGGTAGAGCACGTCCTCGTAGAGGTATCGGACGTAGCGATCCTCGAGCGGTCGGCGGCCCCAGTCGTGCTTGGTGAGGCTCTTGTCGAGCTCGGCGCCGAAGTAGGCCTGGACCAGGGCCGCCAGACCGAGTGATTTCTTCCCCAGCAGCTGCGCCGCGATCATCGTGTCGAAGACTCGACCGAAGCGGATGCCGAAGTCGCGACCGAGACAGACGACGTCGTAGTCGGCGCCGTGGAGGATGGCGATGCGCTCCGGGTCGGCGAAGAGGGGCTTCAGGGGGTCGAGGTCGCGGACGGCCAGGGTGTCGATGAGATAGATGAGGTCGCCCGCCCCGAGCTGCAGGTAGCAGACCCGCTCGCGGTAGACGTACATGCTGTTGGATTCGCTATCGACTCCGAAGACGGAGGCCCCCTGAAGGCTCCGCGCACAGGCCTCGAGCCCCTCCCGGTCGCGAATGTGGATGATCCTCGGCTCCATTCCGGGGCGACTATACCCGATAGCTCCCGGGGTCGGGCCTCGAGCGGCGAGGCCCTGGAAGAAGATTCAGCCGGACCCGGGTTCCGGCCGATGAACTCCACATGAGTCCCAAGCCGCTCCCGCTCCGGAGCGAGACCATGAAGATCTTCGACCTGCGCGAGAGCCGCCGGTCGAAGGCCGTCTGGCTGCGGATCAGCCTGATCGCCATGCTGGTCCCGCTGGCTCTCGCCCTCGGTCTGGCCTGGGTCTGGAGCCGGGCCGGTTCCGGGGACGTGGTCGGTCGGGTTGACTTTCTGTCACGGGTCATCCTCCTGGTGCTCGCGGCCCTGGTCTTCATCAACCTCTACTCCCGCTCCCTCCAGCGCTTGCGGCTGCCGTCGA
>JBFIHP010000860.1:0-1269 GCA_041601735.1 Planctomycetota bacterium
CGAGGTCGATGCCGTCGAGCGCCGCGGTGGCGGCGCGGCCCAGATCGTCGCGGTAGCGACGGCCGAGCCCGGCTGCAACCAGGGCGAGGTCCGTATCGGCGTTCATAACTTTCATGTTTACCGGGGTTTCCGGCCCCGATCAAGACCGTCGCCGCTTGTGCGCCCGCGAGAGCGCGCGTAGCATCGACCTGCGACGGAGCGAATGATGGCACGATTGATCGTCAAGAACGGCGTTCTCAAGGACCGCGAGTTCATCCTCGGCGAGTCCCAGACGATCGGACGCCTCGGGGCCAACGAGATTCCCATCGAGGACACGCGGATGTCGCGGCGCAACAGCCGCGTCTACCGGCTCGGCCGGCGCTGGATGGTCGAGGACCTCGAGTCGAAGAACGGGACCTTCCTGAACGGCAACAAGATCGAGAAGGCCGTCCTCACCGACGACGACGAGCTCCGGGTCGGCGAGACCCTGCTCCAGTTCCTGGCCGACGCCGAACTCGAGGGCGACGAGATCGTGATCGAGAACCCCGCCGAGATGCGCGTCGGCGATCGCCCGCTCAGCTACAGCCCCTTCGCCAAGGAGGACGCCACCCAGACCTCCTTCCTCTGGCTGAAGCAGGACATGGGTCAGCGCGACGGCGGCTTCAAGGTGCTGGTCTTCCTCGGACTCGTCCTGGTCGCGGCCGGACTCTTCTGGCTGGTCCAGTTGCTGATCGTCGGGAGCTGAACCATGGACATCGCCCGCTTCAAGGAAGTCACCCGCCGCGTGCTCGAGGTCACCGACGCACTCGGCCTGCACCGCGAGGCCGTCAGCGTCCCGCTCGACCTCGACCCCGACGGCGGCCAGGCGCGGCTCGGCGCCCCCGGCAAGCTCGAGATCCTGGGCCCGGCCGAGGGTTCGATCGAGGAATTCGCCGCCGCCCTCCCCGACATGATCCGCGCCCTCGACCTCTCCTCCATCCCCCGCGCCGACTAGACCCCAAGGAGCGCCGCGACCCTGGAGCGCCGGCTTCAGGTGCTGTCGGAAAACCGCCAACGACCGGCGTCGAGCGGACCTAGGGTGCCTTGGAGACCGCGGCAGCGGCTGCCTTCCTGGATTCTCACTTCTGAATTTCGACGTCTGACCAGCCGAGAGCGCCGCCAACCCGGACCTTCGAGTACACCGTTCTCTCGGCTCCCATGAGAGCATCTTGATGCCATGGACCTCAGCAGTCTCGTCATGCGCCCCGGCGGAAAGTGCCTGGCACCGTATGTCCCGACCTCTCCTCCATC
>JBFIHP010000861.1:0-1224 GCA_041601735.1 Planctomycetota bacterium
CGGCGTGCGGGCCCGGGTGGCGAGGAGAATACGTTCGAATCGTCTCATGTTCTTGCTCCTGGTTCGCGACCCGAAGCGGGTCGTGTCACCATCTCGATGAGGCCGGGACGACTCGGTGGAAAACCGATAAAATAGTCCCATCACATCGAGGAAACCGAATGCTCGGCGACTGGCTCAACTACCACCATCTGCTCTATTTCTGGACGACCGTGCGCGAGGGCGGGGTGTCGAAGGCGGCGAAGAAGCTGGGGCTCAGCCAGTCGACGGTGAGCACGCAGCTCCGCCAGCTGGAGCGATCGCTCGGCGTCCAGCTCTTCGAGCGGCAGGGGCGGGGGCTCGTGCCCTCGATCTCCGGGCGCACGGTGTTCGGCTACGCCGAGGAGATCTTCTCGCTGGGCAACGAGCTTCGCGAGGCCCTGAAGAGCGGGCTCGCGCCGCGGCCGGAGCGCCTGCGGGTGGGACTCGCCGACGTCGTTCCGAAGCTCGTCGCCTATCGCGTCCTCGAGCCGGTGACCCGCCTCGCGCAACCGGTCCGGATCGTCTGCACCGAGGGCAAGGACCTCGAGCTGCACGCGCAGCTCGCGATTCACGAGATCGATCTCGTGCTGTCGGATCGACCCCTCGGCCCCGGCGAGGCCGTGAAGGCCTACAACCACCTGCTCGGCGAGAGCGGCGTGAGCTTCTTCGCGAAGGCCGATCGCGCGGCGAAGCATCGCCGGCGCTTCCCCGACTGCCTCGGCGATCAGCCCCTGCTCCTGCCGACCGAGGGCACGAGCCTGCGCGCCGCTCTCGACGACTGGTTCGGCGCGCGCGGCATGGTCCCCGAGATCGCCGGCGAGTTCGAGGACCGCGCGATCATCAACACCTTCGGCCACGCCGGCGTCGGGCTCTTCCCGGGACCGACGGCCATCGAGGACGAGATCATCTCGCGCTACGGTTGTCGGGTCATCGGCAGGTTGCCCGAGGTGAAGGAGCGCTACTACGCCATCTCGGCCGAACGGCGGATCAGGCACGCCGCGGTCGCCGCCATCGCGGAGAACGCGCGCCGCGATCTCTTCCGTTCCGACTGAGGTCCTGCGCCGGCCTCGGCAACGAACCAACCAGCGGGGCTCGCCGGCCTTCGCCTGCCTCGTCCGGAAGGCATCATCGCGCCGAAGGCAGGTACAGGAGCGCCGGCCCGACAGGCCGGCATGCGGAAAGGAGCGCCGGCCCGACAGGCCGGCA
>JBFIHP010000862.1:0-1211 GCA_041601735.1 Planctomycetota bacterium
CAAGCGCCTGGAGGCTCGCGAGGCCTTCCGCGGCCACTACGTCGTGAACCCCGATTACATCGAGGACTTCGAGAGCCGCGGGGTGCAGTTCAGCGCCCGGGGCCGCTGGGGCGACCGGCACTTCGTCGCCGCCTTCGAGCGGAGCGACCTCCCCTTCTACATGGGCGTGGCCTACCTGCCGCAGTACGCCTCGAAGCCGGGCCAGCCCCACCCCCTCTTCAGCGCCCTCATCCGCGCGGGCCTCGACTACCCGCTCTAGCCCCGGCGAGTCGCCGCAGCAGCGCCGCGCTGACAGGGCGGCATTCCGGGTGCCACGGGCATCCGATGCCGGCCTGTCGGGCCGGCGTCTCTCCTGGTCGGCGCTCCATCCCTCAATCGAGGTCGAAGTTGCCGTTTTCAAGCCGAGCGGCTCTAATCAGCCCGCGAGAGCGAGGAGCAATCATGCAAGCACACGCGATGCGCGCCGTCCTCCGGGAGGCCCTGGCCGGACAGGACGGCTTCGTGGAACTGCGCTGGGCCGCGAAGACCAGCCGCGGCTTCCTGGTCGAGAAGGGCAAGGTTGAATCCGCAACCGTCAAGCGACGGGCCGGGGTCGGCGTCCGGGTCCTCGAACAGGGCACCTGGGGCTTCTCCTCCACCGGCTCCCGCGACCCTGGGGACATCCGCGCCGCGATCGACCGCGCCCGCGCCGCCGCCCGGGCCAGCGCCGGCCGCCGCCAGGCGAAGATCCCCGACCTCCCCAGAGTCGATCTGGCCACCGGCGATTTCGGCTCTCCCGACGCCGACTCCGTCGCGGCCATCCCGATCGAGGAGAAGCTCGAGCTCGCCCGCGCCGCCGAGGCCGAGACCCGCGCCGCGGGGGGCAGCATCCGCAGCGCGGCCTGCGGCTACAACGAGATCGATGAGGACAAGGCCATCGTCACCAGCGACGGCGCCGACGTCTCCTTCCGCATCCTGCGCCCCGAGTTCCGCATCCAGGCCGTCGCCGAGCGCGGCGGCAAGCTGGCCGCGGCCCATGAATCGGTCGGCGTCACCGGGGACTGGAACTGCCTCTTCGCCGGCGATCGCCGCGCGCGGATGATCCACGACGCCGCGAAGAACGCGATGGACCTGCTCGACGCGGGCGATCCGAAGGGCGGCCGCAGCACCGTGATCCTGGCGCCCTCGATCGTCGGTCTGCTCGTCCACGAGGCCATCGGCCACACGGTCGA
>JBFIHP010000863.1:0-1210 GCA_041601735.1 Planctomycetota bacterium
GAGCCGCGCAACTACCTGGTCTCCATTGGCTGACGCGGCGAGGCTCCCCCTGTAGCAGGCCTTCTCCAAGCGCGTCCGCCGGCCGCCTGCGTCCGTCACTCCTTGACGAGCCCGTCGGTGCCGATTCCTCGAGGGCGCGGCAGAGGCGAGGCTCGGTCCACCCGTTGAGAGCCGCGTTGCCGTGAACGGCTGCCCCGGCAGCCTGGAGCCATGGCGGAGGATCGTCGCGCTGGGATCTGGAGAAGGTAGCCCGTCACGAGAGCTCGTCACCAGAATGGTGACTCGGGCTGAGAGGCGGCACGGTCACGGATGACCGTTGGTGCTGCCCCGGCAGATGTACATGGCCACCGCTTCGAGGATCGAATGGGCGTCCAGCTTGGCCAGGACTCTTTGAATGTGATTCCTGACGGTCGCCCGGCTGATGTGAAGCCGTAACGCGATCTCGTCCGCGTTCAGGTTTTCGGACAGGAGTTCGAGCACCTCCCGTTCGCGGCAGGTCAATCGCTCGAGTCCATGCTCAGGGCTGGAGGCCTCTGCGCTGCACCGGGTGACCCGGCCGAGGAAATCGCGGAGCCGGCAGGTTCGAGTTGCATCGATCGCACAGTGGACGAACCAGGCTTCATCGCCTTGCTCCGTGATCGGCGCCAGCGCGAGGAGCAAGATCTGACGCTCCACTCGCCGACGCGGACGCAGCAGAACCGGGCGGAGGGGTCGCCGCTTGCCGGTGTCGATGGTCAGCGGGCACTCCCGGCTGCAGAACTCGCGCCCCTCTTCGTCCCGCAGCCCGATCACCTCGTGACAGGGTCGCCCGACGCTCTCGGCCCCGGCGATGTCGAGCAGTCGCTCGGCGCCTTCGTTGATGAAGTGGATGTTGCGATCCGGTCCGCTGACCCAGACCGGGCAATCGATGCGTCGCGCCCACTCGGGGAAGCGCTCGATTGGCGGTTCGGGTTCATTCGTCATGACGACCATCACCGTCAGGCCGACTCGTCGGACGGCGAGGCCTTCGCGCAAATACCGTTCCCAATCGTAGGCCGTGCACGGTCCGCGTGTTGTTCGTCGCGACGAGGACGTGACTTGCACCCTCTCGGTGCCGTCTCGCGGATGGGGCCTGCGGGCCTCGGTCGGGACAGGCTGGGGACGCTGACCCAAAGACGTTGCACCGAGCTTCGGCGACGACCCGATCGACCGAAGAAGGGCGCCCGGGCCA
>JBFIHP010000864.1:0-1201 GCA_041601735.1 Planctomycetota bacterium
GAGATCATCCGGCGGGCAGTCGAGCTTCAGGTCGACCGGGAGGTTCTCCTTCGTCATCGCACCCTTCTCCGGAAAGCGTGCGAAGATCCAGCGATCCTCCGTCTTCCCGGCGAGGGTGATGCGAACCTGGGCGGCGGGATTCATCATCTTGTCCGAGGCATTGAAGGGCTCGCCTCCGGGATCGCTCATGAAGTGGGGGAAGAACCTCAAGACCTCGATACGGGCGCCTGAAGGCGGGATCTCGCGATGCAGGCCCTTCTCGGCGAGGAGCTTCTCGGGTTGCTTCGCGCCCGGCGTCGTGATCTCGAGCGTGGGTCTCTTCGAGCCGGCCTCCTTCACGGCGGCGAGCATCTTGTCGCGGACCTCGGGGTCCTCGGCCCGGGCATAGGTCCAGGTCGCGATGATGCTCTTCAGCCGGTTGCGCATCGGGCGATCCGAGAGCATCCAGTGCGACGATGTGCCGCGACTGCCGGTGACGAGGATCTCGATCGCCGGTGAGCCGCCTTCTCGGGGCAGCACCTCGCGCTGGACCTCGGCATTCGTCAGGAGCCGCTTCAGTCGGATTCCCGGGAAGCCGTCCCTGGCCGGCGTCGCCAGGCTCAGAGCGCCGTCCTCGCCGACCTTCTCGCAGTCGATCGCGAACTCCATCGATCTGCGGGCCTCGCCCTCACCCATGTTGACCCGGAGCACGTAATCCGGTCGTTTCGATTCCTCCTGCTGATCCGGGACAGGGTGGTGCTGAGGGGCCAGGGCGACGAACAACGAGAGGAGGGCGATGAGGTGGGTCATGGTGGGTTCTCGCGACGGGGTTCCTCGTCTCGACAAGCAAGCACCATGCCCGTGGGCGTCGGCTGCTCCGATTCGCCCCGGGTTTCGGGGGATCGGGATCTCCGGGGAGACGCGATTCGGGGCGACGGGACGCGTTGAGGCTTCCGGTCCGAGAACGCGCGGCCGCGATGCTCACCGACTCGTCGAGGCCCCCGGCTCATTCCGTGGACCCTGCCCGGTTCCGGGCCGACGCGGTCCCGGGCGGGATCGAGCGGTCATTCGGGGCGAGGGACCCGGAGAACTTGACCGCCTTCCACGCCGTCGTAGCGGCGACTGCGGCCGTCGGGGAACCGGATCACGACGCGCTCGGCCTCGTTGGCGTCACCGAGGCCGAAGACGGCGCGGAGACAGCTCTGGGAGGCGAAGCTACCGC
>JBFIHP010000865.1:0-1183 GCA_041601735.1 Planctomycetota bacterium
AACTGCACCTTCGCCAACAACACGCTCACCGGAGTCGGTATCACCATTGCCGTGGCCGAATTCAATGGCCTCGCGGATCTCGAGAACGCCATCATCCACGGCAACGTCGATGCGACCGGCGCTCCGGTGACGACCCCGGTCTACGTCCAGACGGGGGGCACGACATTGATATCGAACAGCAACATCGAAAACGGCCTCGGCCTCGGGCCGAACGTCATCGATGCCAATCCCCTCTTCGTGGATCCGGCCGCCGGTGACTTTCGTCTGGCGCCGGGCTCGCCCTCGATCGATGCCGGAACCTCGGCGACGATCGCCGGGATCTCAGCCACCGACTTCCGGGGCCTGCCACGGATTCGCATGAACGCGGTCGACCAGGGCGCCTTCGAGGCCTGGGAGAGTGCGCATCTTCCGAGTTCGGCGGGCACGATCGGACAAGGGCTCGGCGGGCCCTACGACCTCTTGCAGGTCAACGGATCGACGGGCAATGCGCTTCGCGAGGTCGTCCTTCCGCTCGGGGCCCCCGCCACGATCTCGCTCGGTCAGCCCCCGCACCTCGCGCAAGCCGTCGACTTCTCGATCTTCGGACTCCTCGCCGGCTCCGCGGTCGAATTCGAGACTCTCGTTCCCCTGGGGATCGGACCGATGAGCTTCCCGCCGGCGCCCCTCTTGCCGCAGCTTCAGCCCCTGCTCTTCACCGCCGCATCGACCGTCGGACCGATCAACGCGGTGACACCGATCACGCCGGCCGGTCAGACGCCCTGGACGGCCCCGCCCTTCAGCGTTCCCTTCCCGCTGAGCCTGTCCTTCCAGGCGGTCATCGACGAGGGCGGCGGCATGTTCTCGGCAAGCAACCTCGTCGTCCTCGAGTTCAGGTAGGCGACGGCGAGCGTTCGCGAGGAGGACGGAGCAGGCGAATCGGCGCCGCTCGGCGAGCAGGTTCGAGGGCGACCATCGCGCAATCTCGATGGCAGGAAGCGGGCACCCGTCGACGCGGCGCCCGAGAGAGAGGAGAGTCTGGATGAGCTTCATGAACCGCTCCGCGGTCGCGGGCAGGGTCTTCGTACGGGCAGGCAGGGCGACGGCGAGACGGCAGCCAGGCGCGGAGCCATGGCGACTGCGTGTCGTGTTCCTTCTCGGCTTGACCCTCATGAGCAAGACGGTGGCCGCCCAGGACGCCGGCCTG
>JBFIHP010000866.1:0-1178 GCA_041601735.1 Planctomycetota bacterium
CGCGAGGACGGCATCCCGCTCTCCGGCACCCTCTACCTGCCGCCCGACTACGAGGAGGGCGAACGCCGCCCGCTTTTGGTCTGGGCCTACCCCCGCGAGTTCAACTCACGCAGCGACGCCGGCCAGGTCCGGGGCTCGCCGCATCGCTACACGCGGCTCGGCGGCAGCTCGCATCTCTTCCTCCTGCTCGAGGGCTACGTGATCCTCGACGGCGCGACGATGCCCGTCGTCGGCCCGGTCGAGACCGCCAACGACAGCTTCGTCGAGCAGCTGGTCCAGAGCGCCCAGGCCGCCATCGACGCCGCGGTCGAGGCCGGGGTCGCCGACCGCGATCGCGCCGCCATCGCCGGTCATTCCTACGGCGCCTTCATGACCGCCAACCTGCTCGCCCACTCCGACCTCTTCCGCGCCGGCATCGCGCGGAGCGGCGCCTACAACCGCACCCTCACGCCCTTCGGTTTCCAGAACGAGCGACGGACCTTCTGGGAGTCGCCGGAGACCTACTTCGCCATGTCGCCCTTCATGCACGCCGCCAAGATCAACGAGCCCCTGCTCATGATCCACGGCGAAGACGACAACAACTCCGGCACCTTCCCGCTCCAGTCCCGGCGCATGTACCACGCCGTGAAGGGCAACGGCGGCCACGCCCGCCTGGTCATGCTGCCCCACGAGAGCCACGGCTACCGGGCGAAGGAATCGGTGATGCACTGCCTCGCCGAGATGATCGAGTGGATGGACGAGCACGTGAAGAGCCCCGAGCCCAAGCAGTAGCCCGATCTCTTCACGAAGAGACGGCCAGAGCGGCTAAGCCGCCCTGGCCGTCGAAAACCCGGGGCGACTCACATCTCGTCACCACCCCGGATCTGCCGTTTCATTCAGCCGGTGACGCTCGCCCAGACGGTGTCCATCGCCCGCCTGAGGGTCCAGGCCGCCTCGCGCCGGTCCTCGTTGGCGCGCGCCGACTTCAGGGCCGAGGCCAGGACGCGGCGCATCGCCACGTCGAGCTCCGGCGCCTCGAGTTCGACCAGGGCCATCACCGCGATCTCGTAGATCGCCGCGCAGGCCGCGACGTTGCCGGCGTTGAACTGATCGACACCCTGGTCGATCGCCCGCGCGATCAGTTTTTGCACCGGACCGGCCGGGGCCGCGAGCTCGGGCAGGAGCACGCGATCGATCGC
>JBFIHP010000867.1:0-1135 GCA_041601735.1 Planctomycetota bacterium
CTGCGCGGCCGCCTTCAGGACCGCGGCGACGTCATCCTTCCAGACGACCTGGGCCGACCCGAGGCCGGCACCGAGCAAGAACGCGAACGAGATCGTCAGGATGGGAATCAGTCTCATGGATCGTCCTCCGGGTTGGCCGACCCCATCGGGGCCCGCTTCATTCCCTGAAACTCGGACTTCGTCGGGTTACAGGGGCCTACTGTGCCGAAACGGTCGCCTCGGTCAGAACTGGCGGCGCTGGCGGGTGGAGGGGATGCCGAGGGCCTTGCGGTACTTGGTGATGGTGCGGCGGGCGACGTCGACGCCGAAGTTCTCCTTCAAGCGGCCGACGATCTCCTCGTCGGAGAGCGGGCTCTTCTTGTCCTCCTGATCGATGATCTCCTTCACGCGCTGCTTCACGCTCGAGCGGCTCTCGACGCCGCCGTCGACGCTCTTGGTGGCGCCGCTGAAGAAGAACTTCATCGGGAAGATGCCGCGGTGGGTCTGCATGTACTTCTCGCTGGTGGCGCGGCTCACCGTCGAGACGTGGATGCCGAGGTCGTCGGCGATCTGCTGCATCTTGAGCGGGCGGAGATAGTGCGGCCCGAACTCGAGGAAGTCCTGCTGGTAGGAGACGATCCGCCGGGCGACGCGCATGAGGGTGTTCTGGCGCTGTTCGATCGCGGAGATCAGCCAGCGGGCGTCATCGACCTGCTTTCTGACCTGATCGCGATATTCGGTCGGCAGCTTCTTGTCCTTCACCACCTTCTCGGCGCTGCGCTCATCGACCACGAGCACCGGGAAGTTGCTGTTGGCGAGGCGGACCTCGTAGCCGTTGGGCGTCCAGTCCACGACGATGTCGGGATAGATGTAGCAGGGCTCCTCCTCGATCGCCGAGCGGCCGGGCTGGAAGTCGAGGGTGACGAGCTCGTGGACGATTTCCTCGAGGGTGTCCAGCTCGATGCCGAGGGCCTTCGCGATCTTCGGCCGCCGGTTCTTGACCAGATCCTCGAGGTGTTCGTCGATCAGCTTGATCTTGAGGTCGTAGTGCGGGTCGTCCTGATCGAGCTGGAGGAGCAGGCACTCCTCGGTCGAACGCGCGGCGATGCCCCGCGGCTCGAGCGACTGCACGAGACGCACCGCGCGCTCGAGATCC
>JBFIHP010000868.1:0-1116 GCA_041601735.1 Planctomycetota bacterium
GCACGCGCTGCCCGACCTGTCCCTACCGCTTATTCAGATCCGGCCTGAATCCTACGATTCGAGCGACCGTACCCGAGAGATGCGGGGCTGTCGAGCCCGCGAGATTGCATGAAGCTGCGAGGCAAGACGTCGATCGCGCAGCGCGCGCAGACCTCTTCCGTCAATCCGGCAGGGTCGCTAGCGGATTCAGGCGGCGCGACGGTAGTGGTGATGCAGGCCGCCGAGCACGGGCGTCGTGACGAGGCGGCCGTCGCGCTCGACCTC
This sequence comes from Planctomycetota bacterium, assembly GCA_041601735.1. Classification (GTDB taxonomy): domain Bacteria; phylum Planctomycetota; family DRQF01; genus JACKGY01. Next base: position 265 of record JBFIHP010000868.1, read on the forward strand.
GCGGGGCTTGGGCGCGTTGCCGTCAAGCGAGAGGTGCGGGCGGCTCTCGTTGTACCAGGCGATGTACTCGCGGAGGACGCGCAGCAGGTGGCGCTCGCCGAACGGGATGATGTGGTCGGTGCACTCGCAGCGGATGCTGCCGATGACTCGCTCGACGTAGGGGTTCTGCCAGGGCGACTTCTTGGCGCTGACGACCTGCTCGATGCCCACCGATAGGACGGCGCGCTCGAAGGTGTCGCCATAGATGGAGTCACGATCGCGATGCAGGAAACGCGGTTCCGCACCATCGGGGAACGCCTCGCGGATCTGGTTCGCCGTCCAGTCGGCGGTCGGGTTCGTCGTCACGTTGACGTGGACGATCCGTCGGCGGTCGTGCGAGAGCACGACGAAAACGTAGAGCACCTTGAAGGCAAGCGACGGCAGGGTGAAGAAGTCGCAAGCCGCGGCCTCGCCCATGTGATTGCGGAGGAAGGCGCGCCAACTCTGCCGCTTCCGCTCGCCGGGCAGCCTTTTCGGTATGTACTTCGCGACCGTCGTCTCGCCGATGTCGTGTCCGAGGAGGGCGAGTTCGTTCGCGATGTGGGGCGCACCCCAGGTCGCGTTCTCGCGGCTGAGCTTGCGTATGAGGAAGATCAGCCTCATGGGGATGGGCGGCCGGCCTGGTCGCTTGCTCTCCTGGCTCCTCTTGGCCCAGAACCGGGCGAAGCCCTCGCGGTGCCAGCGGACGACCGTCTCGGGCTTCACGATGACGAGGTTGTCCTTCCAGTCCCGGACGAGCATCCGCATGAAGGCCCAGAAGGCGCGATCCTCGTCCTCGATCCGGGGGCGCTTGGTCGTCCGCTTCATGACCGC
>JBFIHP010000869.1:0-1073 GCA_041601735.1 Planctomycetota bacterium
GAAGGTGCCCTGACCGGGGATCTCGGTCGGCGGGAGGGCGATCTCGCCTCCGGCCGCCTCGGCCGCCTTCACCGCCGCTTCGATGTCATCGACCAGGACGTAGGGCCGCACCACGGGCTCCTCGCTCGCATGCATGGGCGCGCGGACTCCGATGCGCCCCCCGCCCTTTAGAGCCGCTGTTCGCGCGTTGCCGAGCCCGGCTTCGGCCTCGCCGAAGCTCAGGTCGTGGAGCTTCTCGAGGGCGGTGCAGGTCGCCTCCACGTCGGGGGTCACGATCTCCAGGTACTGGACGAGCATGGCATTCTCCACATCGGATTGCTGGCTGTCATCTGCGATTCGATCCTCGCCGCCGAGATCACCCGTCGTGCCGCAGGCGCAGAGGATCATCGTCGTCGCGAGCAGGGCGAAGAGTCGGCAGGTCGTCGATATCGTCATGGCGCGTCACTCCTCGTCTGGTCAGGTCGATCGGGCCCGGGCATCAGCGAGTCTGCGACTCCAGGAAGTGGACGAGGTCGAGGATCTCGTCCCTCGTGAGAGTGACCAGGAGTCCGGTCGGCATCGGTGAGAGTTCGAGCTTCTTGCGCTCGACGACTTCGGCCTTCTTGACCTCGACGATGTCGTCCGGGTCCTGGAGGGTCTGATTCACCCAGGCGGTCTCCTCGTCTTCGCGGACCACGCGGCCGATGACCGGCCGCCGGTCATCATAGGCGAAGAGCGTGTTCTCGTAGCCCTCGAGGATCGCCTTCGAGGGCTCCAGGATGTGGGACAGGAGTTCGGCGCCGCGGTACTTCGTGCCGATCGCCGCGAGTTCGATGTTGCGCGAGTCGCCGTCGTCGCTGTAGCGATGGCACTGGATGCAGCCGAGCTCGGTGAAGAGCCTCCGCCCCGCCTCGAGCGAGCGGTTGGTCCGCCAGGCGCCGTCGAAGAAGTCCGCGACGTCCTCGGGCGTCCAGTTGCGCACGAATTCCCGCGACGAGGTGCCGGCGCAAGCCTCGCCCTCGAAGGCGAGGTTGTCGAGCCCCTCCATGCTGTCGACGACGTGGATGACGCCGTTCATGACCCGCCAGTGGCCC